>USJB01000036.1 GCA_900554905.1 uncultured Collinsella sp.
TGCTGGGCGTTATCGCGCGCGGTGGTTGCGACTGCGAGAGCAGCGGCAGTCTCCTGCTTCTTGGCCTGGGCAGTCGTCAAAGCTGCCTCGGTATTCTGCTTTTCCTGCTGGGCGCTGGCCTCGGCAGCCTTGGCCTGGTCCAGATTGTCCTGTGCAGTAGTAACGGCCTTATTGGCGTCATCGAGCTTTGCCTGCGCGTCCTCGACGGCCTTCTTGGCGGCCTCGTACTCGTCCATACCCATGGCCTCGAGCTTGGCCTGGGCATCATCGAGGGCCTTCTTGGCCTCATCCTGCTTTGCCTTGGCGTCCTTGAGCGCCTGGGTCTTATCCTCGACACTCTTGTTGGCCTGTTCGAGCTGATCGTTCAGGTCGCCCAGCTTCTTCTGCTGCTGCTCGGTCTTTTCGACGGCCGCTTTAAGCTCGTCAATCTTCTCCTGAAGCGCGGCGACTTCTGCTGCGTTCTGCTCGATTTCGTTGTCGCTCACAGCCTGCGAGGCCTGATTCTTTTGCTGCTGCGCCTGCTTTTGAGACTGGCCCGCCGCATCGGCGTTCTTCTGGGCGGCATCGTAGGCGGCCTGAGCGTCCTTGAGCTGCTTTGCCGACTCCTCGGCCAGCTGGGCAGCCGTCTTTGCGACCGCTTGGTTACCGGCGACAACGGTGTTCTCTACAGAACTCCCCCCCCCTGAACAGAATCGCCGTTATCGGTTGACGGTGCGGCGATTGCCGCCAGCGGCGACATGAGCGGCTGAGCGATGAGGCCCGCCGTCAAAACGGTTGCGACGGCGCGGTTGGCAACGCCCTTGACGTTGACGGCCTTGGCCCTAGGCTCAAAGTGTTGTGGACTGTAGTTTGCCATGGCTTTCTCCCTTTGACACGGATGTATCCATACGCTTCAAAATGTAAGAGCTGATTTTTGAATTCTGTTGCGCAACATTGGTCACCGGCGGATTTTTTGAAATTCACGCTCTCGTGCTTCACAATTTCGTCACATATGCAGGAGCTGGTGCATCATATTTTCGCGGGATGGAATTGAGCCTGTGATTTGCATTTGCTCCCGCGTCATCCGTCCTATCGGATCCCGCGTCCAACAGGCGCCCCGCCCGCCACGGTGTAGAGTTAGAACAACGGGTGCGTTGCGCGGACCGCCCTGGAACGAGGTGGACATGGAACTCGACAAACAACAGATCAAGCGACTACGCGAACGCCATCACCGGCGCCACGGCATCCGCCCTGCCCATAGCGAGGCCATGGAAAACATCACCCGCTTCCTCAAGCGCGCATTCAACATTCGCGAGGGTCGCGCGCCCTACCACGTGATTCGCAAGCGTTTTGTAAACGGCGCGCGTCTGACTGGCTCTCACCTGTGTATCCTCATCATCGCCATGCTCATCGCAAGCATCGGCCTCGATATCGATTCGGACATCGCCATCGTGGGCGCCATGCTCATCTGCCCGCTCATGGGCTCGGTCCTTGCCATGGCATACGGCATCGCCACGCTCGACCGCGAGATTACCCTTGAGGCCGTCGCGAGCTTGGCTCTACAGATGGCCTTTTGCCTGGTCACGTCCACGTTGTACTTTAAGCTCTCGCCCCTTGGCACCACCACGGCCGCTATCCTCGACAATTCGACACCGACTGTGTGGGACCTTGCCGTCGCGCTCGCGGGCGGCTTTGCGGGTGGCCTGGGCAACTCGCGCGACCAGGAACCCGCCACGCTCATCGCCGGGGTGGCTGTGGCGACCGCACTCATGCCGCCCCTGTGCGCGGCGGGCTATGGCATCGCCATCGCAAGCGGGTCATTGTTTCTCTCGGCGCTCTACGAGTTTGGCATCAACGTGGTCTTTATCGCACTCGCGGCCGAAGCCGTTCTGCTTCTTTTGCGCGTGCCGCTCAAGCGCGACCTCAACGGCGACGGCATTGTGACCGCCGAAGAAGATGCCGAGGTCGACGAGCTATCGCGCAAGGTGCGCCGCCGCATCATTGTGGGTACGGTAGTCTTTGCCATCCCCTGCATCGTTATGACGGCGGGTTCCATTGGCTCGGCGCAGGCCGGCGTGCAGGACGGCTACGGCGTCACCGAAACCACGCGCGAGCTTGCGGCGGTGCTGCCAGGCTTTAAGGACTACACCGTCGCCGTCGAGACCTCGTCTACCGAAGGCGAGGAGGAGGGCATCGTCGAGCGCGAGATTGTCGCCCATGTGACGACAAGCGAGGCGCCTGGGGCACACGACCGTCACGTCGCCCGCAAGCTCATCAACCTCAATGTGCCCGAACTCGATCGTGTGGAGTTTGATGTGGAGTAATGCGGAGCATGGGATGGCTCCCGCGCACAGGCGCAAGTCGCGGCGAGGCTCAGACGCGACGCAGGCACATGCAAAAAGCGGGACGTAGTTCACGTCCGCGCCCCGCTCGCTGTTTTATTGCCGTGAATCAGACGTCCGCATCGACATCGCCCGACTCCACCGTAAACGCAGGTTTGGTGCTCACCAGATAAAATCGGGTCACTTTGCTATTTCTAAATAGATAGAGCTGGCCCTGCTCGCGTCGGCGTGACACATACGCCACGTGGACCGTACCGAATTCTTCGCCGTTTTCCTTCTTTAATATCAGGATGTTGGGGTCATCCGTACGCTTAAACTGCCCGTCTACGCAGCTGCCGTCTTTGTCGACCAGTTGCCACCGATGGTTATCCTCTTCAAGAAAGGCCAGGGTTTCCAGACTCGTCTTGTCGTCCCGATAGTAACCGTCAATGGCAAACCCTTCGGAAGCGCATTCCTGCATATAGGACGTTTCTCGACTTATAGCAAACAGCCCTGTAGCGCCCAGGAGCACAGCCAGGCAGACCACTGCAAGGGTTATCGAAATAGCACGGCGACCCATGTTAGCCCAACCGATAGTTGTTTAACGGAGCGTGAAACATACCTGGAACCTCCGATATCAGGGGGAACGTCGCCAGCAGGCTGGCGACAACTATATGTTTCTGACATCAAACCATATGGCTGCCACTCGCGGAGGGGGCATCGGCGAACGGCGTGTTTTCATACTCCATTGGTCAAACCTAAGCGCAGCGCTACAGCTCGTACTTGTACACGCGGTAGATGTACTTCTCGGCTTCCATCTCGTAGGTGGCGATGGGCAGTCCATAGCGATCGTCTCGTCGTTTGGCAGATAGGTCACACCGTGCTGGCCTGCGTTGAGCGAAAAATCGCCTTGGGCCTGCAGTAACTTGTCCTCAAAGCCCAAACCGGCCCAGAAATCGGGCGAGCCCACGGAAGGCTGTAGCAAGGTCATTTGCGCAACATATGTCCAGCAAAAACGGGTGGTAGCCGGTACGGCCACCACCCGTTTGTCTCATATCTAGCCCATAGCAGGCAAGCTACTTCTTAATGCCGCGTCCCAGACGCTTGGCGACCGATGCAACGGCCTCCTCGCTGGCCGGCCCGCAGCTCACGCAGCCATCATGGGCACGCATCTGGCCGGTGACCTCGTCCATTGCGAGCGGCGCCACCTTCTCGAGCTTAAAGCCCTTGCCGGCGCGCATGTTCTCCTTCGCCACGCTAATCATAAGCTTAATCCGGTTGAGCTGGTTGACCTCGGACGCGCCAGGGTCGTAGTCCACCGCGACAATGTTGCTCTCGGGATGCTGGCGGCGCAGCTCCTTGATCACGGCCTTGCCCACCACGTGGTTAGGCAGGCACGCGAAGGGCTGCGTGCAGATGATGTTGGGCGCACCATGGTCGATCAGGTCGAGCATCTCGGCCGTGAGCAGCCAGCCCTCGCCCATGTTGTTGCACACCGAAAGCACCGTGCGGGCCTTGTCGGCCATGGTGCCGATGCGCTCGGGCGCCTCAAAGCGGCGGGACTTTTCGAGCATCTCCTCCACCGGCGTACGCATCCAGTCCACCAGCTTAATGAGTGCCTGCATGCTAGCGCGCGCCGTGGCAGAGCTTCCCAGCTCGTCTTTTTGCAGCTCGGCATTGCTCATGGAGTACAGGAAGAAATCGAGCAGGCCCGGCACCACAGCCTCGCAGCCCTCGCGCTCGATGACATCGACCACGTGGTTGTTGGCCGTGGGATGGAACTTGACCAGGATCTCGCCAACCACGCCCACGCGCGGCTTGGTACCCTCGCCCACAAGCGGCATGGTGTCGAACGCGCGGATGGCTTCGCGGCACAGCTTGGTGTAGTTATGCCTGTTGAACTTGGGCGCCAGCTTGCGAGCGCGCGCCATGTACTCCTCGTAGAGTGCGTTGGCGGCACCGGGCGTGGCCTCGTACGGGCGGCAACGATAGAGCATCTGCATCATGACGTCACCAAAGAGCACTGCGTAGACTGCCTGCTTAAGCAGTGCCGGCGTAATCTTAAAGCCGGGGTTGTCCTCGCCGAGCGCCACAGCAGAAAGCGAGATCACCGGGATCTCGGGGTGGCCACTCTCGCGCAGGGCCTTGCGGATAAGTGCGATGTAGTTGGTGGCACGGCAGCCGCCGCCGGTCTGGCTGATAACCACGGCCGTCTTGGACAGGTCGTACCGACCGCTCTCGATGGCCTCCATAATCTGGCCCGTCACCAGGATCGACGGATAGCAAATGTCATTGTTCACATAGCGCAGGCCGGCCTCGACGGCGTCGTGGTCGGTCGAGGGCAGCAGCTCCAAGTTGTAGCCGGCACCACGGAATACCTCTTTGACCAGGTCAAAGTGGATCGGCGCCATCTGCGGGCACAGGATGGTGTAGCCCTCCTCGCGCATCTGCTCGGTAAAGGGGACCTTGGGCCACGCGGTCGATGCGCTCTCACGCTGCGCCTCAAACGTGTACTTGCGGCTCGCGAACGCGGGGGCATCCGTGGAGGGTGCCACCGGCGCGGCATCGCCCTGCTCGTAGGCCTCGCCCGCGGCCGTGGCCTCGGCTAAGCGCTCGGCCTCCTGGTCCTTAAGCGCGGCCATGAGCGAGCGGATGCGAATGCGCGCGGCACCCAGGTTGGACACCTCGTCGATCTTGAGCACGGTGTAGATCTTGCCGCTGGCCTCTAGGATTTCCTGTACCTGATCGGTGGTCAGGGCATCCAGGCCGCAGCCGAAGGAGTTGAGCTGGATCAGGTCCAGATCGTTGCGCATCGTCACAAAACGGGCGACGGCGTACAGGCGGCTGTGGTACATCCACTGGTCGACGACGCGGATCGGGCGCTCGGGCTTCACGAGATGCGCAAGCGAATCCTCGGTAAAGACCGCAAAGCCAAAGCTCGAGATAAGCTCGGGCAGGGCATGGTTGATCTCGGGGTCGTTATGGTAAGGACGGCCGGCGAGTACGATGCCATGGCCGCCGTGGTCCTCGACCCACTTAAGAGCCTCCTCGCCCATAGTCTGGATGTCCTCGTGGAAACGCGCATCGGCCTCAAAGGCAGCGTTGACGGCGGCATCGACCTCGGAGCGCGTGATTTTAGGACCGCGCACGCGACCGCGACCGGCCTCAGCATCGGCCACACGGTCGACGGCGAGTACCTGGTACAGACGGCGCTTGAGCTCGGTCTTGTCGTGATAGGGCACAAACGGATACAGGAACTCGATGTTCTGCTCGCGGATCTCGTCGATGTTGAGCGCCAGCGCCGTGGGGTAGCTCATGACGATGGGGCAGTTATAGCAGTTGCCAGCCGTCGGATCCTCCTTGCGCTCCCAACGCACGCACGGCATCCAGATGAAGTCGACATCGCGGTCGATAAGGTTCATCACATGGCCGTGGCTCATCTTTGCCGGGTAGCACACGCTCTCGGACGGCATGGACTCGATGCCCGCCTGGTAGGTCTTTTTGCTCGACTGGTCGGACAGCTGCACGCTAAAGCCCAGGCGCGTAAAGAACGCATGCCAGAAGGGGTAGTTCTCGTACATGTTGAGCGCGCGCGGGATGCCGACGGTGCCGCGCGGGGCCTCGTCGGGGCTCAGCACCTCGCGGTTAAACAGCAACTCGTTTTTCTTTTTGAAGAGGTTGGGGGCCTCGGTCTTCTGCTTTTTGTGGCCGGCGCCCTTCTCGCAGCGGTTGCCGGTGATAAAGCGCCTGCCGCCGCCAAAGTCGTTGACGGTAAGCTGGCAGTTGTTAGAGCAACGGCCGCAGCGGACATGCTTTTGCGTCACGGTGAGGTGTGCGATGTCCTCGGCCGAGAGGATGGTCGAGGTGCCGTCGGCGCCGGCGCGATCGCGGGCGAGCAAGGCCGCACCGTAGGCGCCCATGCAGCCGGCGATGTCGGGACGCACGGCATGAACGCCGGTGAGCTGCTCAAACGCGCGCAGCGTCGCATCGGACATAAAGGTGCCGCCCTGGACGATCACCTGGCTGCCGATCTCCTTGGGGTCGCGCAGCTTAATGACCTTGAACAGGGCGTTCTTGATGACGGAATAGGACAGGCCGGCCGCAATGTCGCCCACCGTGGCGCCTTCCTTTTGCGCCTGCTTGACGCGCGAGTTCATAAAGACCGTGCAGCGGCTGCCCAGGTCGACCGGGGCCTTGGCATGGATGGCAGCGTTTGCGAACGCGCGCACGTCCATATTCATAGAGACGGCGAAGCTCTCGATAAAGCTACCGCAACCCGACGAGCAGGCCTCGTTGAGCATGATGTGCTCGATCACGCCGTCCTTGACGCGCAGGCACTTCATGTCCTGGCCGCCAATGTCCAGAATGAACTCGACGCCGGGCAGGAACGCCTTGGCGCCGCGCAGATGCGCGACGGTCTCGATCTCGCCGGAGTCGGCCTTGAGGGCCTCGATGAGCAGCGCCTCGCCGTAGCCCGTGGTAGTCACGTGGCCGATGGTGCAACCGGCGGGAATGTGGTTGTAGAAATCGGCCATGATGACCTTGGCCGTGCCCAGGATGTCGCCGTTGTTGTTGCCGTACCAGGTGTGCAGCAGCTGACCGTCCTCGCCCACGAGCGCGGCCTTCATGGTGGTGGAACCGGCGTCGATACCGATGAACACGCGGCCGGTGTAGCCGTCGAGCTTACCCTTGGGGACGACCTCGGTGTCGTGGCGACCCTTGAACTCGGCAAAATCCTCGTCGGTGGCAAAGAGCGGGTCCAGGCGCTCGACCTCGGCACCCTGCGTGTCGCCCAGGGCATCGATGGCCTCGATGAGCTGCGGGAACGTGCTGAGCTTGTTGGACTCGTGCGCCATGGCGGCGCCGCTCGCCACAAACAGGTGGGCGTTTTGGGGCACGATACGGTGTTCCTCGTCCAGGTTGAGCGTGAGGTAGAAGCGGTGGCGCAGCTCGGAGAGGTACTGAAGCGGGCCGCCCAGGAAGGCGACGTTGCCGCGAATGGGACGGCCGCACGCCAGGCCCGAGATGGTCTGGGTCACGACGGCCTGGAAGATGGAAGCGGCGACGTCCTCGGGGCGGGCGCCTTCGTTGAGCAGCGGCTGGACGTCGGTCTTGGCAAAGACGCCGCAGCGGCTGGCAATGGGATAGATGGTGGTGGCGTTTGCCGCGAGCTCGTTAAGGCCGCTGGCATCGGTGTGCAGCAGAGTGGCCATCTGGTCGATGAACGCGCCCGTGCCGCCGGCGCAGGTGCCGTTCATGCGCTGCTCGATGCCGTTGTCGAAGTAGATGATCTTGGCATCCTCGCCGCCCAGCTCGATGGCGACATCGGTGGCCGGGATGAGGGTCTCGACGGCACGCTTGCTGGCGATGACCTCCTGGACAAACTCCAGGTCGAGCCACTGGGACAGCAGCAGGCCGCCCGAGCCGGTAATGGCGCAGGTCATCTGGGCCGTCGGCAGCACGGTCGCAGCGCCCTCGAACAGGTCGCGGGCGCAGGCGCGGACGTCGGTGTGGTGGCGCTGGTACTTGGCGTAGACGATCTGGTTGTCGTCGTTGAGCACGGCGAGCTTAACGGTGGTGGAGCCCACGTCGATGCCCAGGTGCAGGTTGCCGCGGGCGGCCTCGGGGTTGAAGATCGCGCCTTCGGGGGCCTGGGCGGCGGCTACGGGCTCAGCGGCGGTGGCGGGCTCGCTGACGACGGACGTCTCCCCTGCCACGTTCTTGGCATCGGCAACTGCCTCGGCAACTTTCTCGGCAGCCGCGGTCGCGGCCTTCTGCGCGGCGTCCACCACGGCGGGCGCGGCCTCGCGTGCGGCAGCGACCACACGGTCTTTAATGCCCTCGACGAGTTTGCTCATTGTCTCTCCTCTTAGTTGTTGGACTCGACGGTTGCGGTGGTGTCGACCGCGTCCTCGAGCTGCAGGTTCAATAGCTTCATGCCGTATTCCGGCACGTTGATATCGATGGGTTGGCCATACAGGTCGCCGGGGCGCACAAAGGCGATAACCGTCATAATGCGCGCCATGGCCTCGGGCGATTCGGTGAGCCCACGCTCAAACCAGCGCTGAATCATGCCGACCTCGGCACTTACGACGTAGGTAACGTAGTAGTCAAAGAACGTGCCCAGCGCCAGGCCCAAAATGCCCGTCTGCGCACGCGGCACCACAGCCTCACGAGCGGTGTCGATGATTCTTTTAATGAAGGCCTGGTCGCCGCCCGGACCCAGCAGCGCACCGATTAAGTCGCGGTTGGCCGCAAGATAACGCAGCAAATCAACCGAACCGGGCGCCGGCTCGAGCTCATCGATGTTGTGATAGAGATCGGGCAGCTGAGCTGCGGTGATGAGCTCAATGCGCTCACGGATCTCGGCCAGCAAGCCGTCCTCGATTTGATTGATAAAGTCGGGGATATCGCGGTAGTGCGAATAGAACGTGCGGCGCGTAAGGCCAGCGCGCTCGGTGAGCGACGCGACGTTAATGCGCGAAAGGTCGCCGCTTTCGGCAAGCTCGCTGGCAAGCGCCTGGCGAAGGGCACGCTGTGAGCGAAGGGACCGGCGGTCGCATTTCTCGAGCTGGGACAAGCGTCCTCCTTGTTACTCAGACTGTGCGCTATTGCACAGTGCGAGTATTATTGCACACCGTGTGCATCAACACGTAAAGGCAATATTTTGGATGTGACAGGGACTGCCCCCTTGTCACATTCAGCGACCGCCTAGGTTGTGCCAGTTGTGCCTGGCTTTTGGAGCGGCATTGCCGATTGTTCAAAATGTCATTCGTGGGTAGAATAGTGTCGACGGCAGCCCAAGTTCTGGAAAGCTGGGCAGCGCCGTTGCTTGGATTAAGGGGTCAACGCCTTAGCGGCGGCGACCCCTTTTACGTTGCTTCGAACGTTGCTTGAGTGCCTCGGAAAGCCCGACGAGCGCCGTGGAGAACGAGACCAAAGCGGTCAGAAGTCTCACGAAATCAATCAGATCGGTCATGGGCATCACCTCCCATCAGATGGAGGGCGCTGCCCGACACATGGAGCTGCCGTCAACGATACCGATTCTATCAAAACTTAGTTATATATACGAATATATG
>USJB01000037.1 GCA_900554905.1 uncultured Collinsella sp.
TTCGTCGCAAGTAGGTGCGTGTGGCCGGTCACGACAACATTCCAACACTCGCCGAGCAGGTTTCGCGCGTTCCCACGCAGCCCGGATGTTACCTTTGGAAAGATGCCAAGGGCGATGTCATCTACGTTGGCAAGGCAAAAAACCTGCGTTCCCGTATGCGCCAGTACGTGACACTGCAGGATGAGCGTCAAAAGATCCCGCTGATGATGCAATTGGTTGCGAGCTTTGACTACATCGTTGTCGAAACCGAGCATGAGGCGCTTGTACTCGAGCGCAACCTGATCGGCCAGTACCATCCGTACTTTAATGTGGACCTTAAGGACGACAAGAGCTATCCCTTTATCGCTATCACCAAGAGCGACCTGTATCCCGCTATCAAATATACGCGCGAGCGTCATAAGCCGGGAACGCGTTATTTTGGTCCCTATACCGATAGCCGCGCGGCGCGTGAGACCATTGACACGCTGCGCAAGGTGATCCCGATCTGCTCGGCTTCTTGTGCGGAGTGGCGTCGTTGTCGTCGTATCGTCGAGTCCCACAGGGGCGAGGAAGACATCGTCAATATGATTTGCGCGCAAAACGGGCGTCCCTGCTTCGACTACCATGTCGGGCGCGGCCCAGGTGCGTGTGTCGGCGCGATTTCTCCTACGGACTATGCCAAGAACGTCAAACGTGTCGAACGTTTTTTGTCGGGCCATCGCAAGGATGTCGTCGATGAGCTGACCTCCGAGATGACGGATGCCGCCGAGGCGCTCGACTTTGAGCGCGCGGCACGCGTCAAACGTCGTTTGGAGGTCATCAGGGGTCTGGACGACCGTCAGCAAGTCGTTTTTCCCTCCAGTGTCGATATCGATGTCATCGGTTTCTATCGCGAGGAGACCATCTCCGCCGCTTGCGTCTTTGTCGTGCGTGAGGGTCGAACGGTTCGAACCTGCGAGTTTATTCTCGATAAGGGTTTGGATGTCGACGAAGAGGAACTTCAATCGGGCTTTCTTAAGCGCTATTACGACGAGACGGCTGATATTCCAGCCGAGGTCAATCTTTCTGTCGAGCTTGAGGATGCCGAAGCGTTGGGGGAGTGGCTTGCGGGCAAGCGCGAACGCTCTTGCCATCTCCATAGGCCGCAGCGTGGCGAAAAGCACCGTTTGCTCGATATGGCATCCAAAAATGCGCGCCATGCCCTCATGCGCTACATGATGCGAACGGGGTACGCTGACGACCGCACCAATCAAGCGCTCCTGGAGCTCGAAAGCGCGCTGGCGCTGCCGGCGCCGCCGATGCGTATCGAGTGCTTCGATATCTCGACGCTGCATGGAACATTTACCGTCGCCTCGATGGTGGTGTTTACCAACGGACGCGCCGACAAGAGCCAGTACCGTCGTTTTAAAATTCAGGCCGAATTGGACGAGGCAAACGACTTCGTGTCGATGTCCGAGGTTTTGGGACGACGCTATGCTCCCGAGCGCATGGTCGACGAGCGCTTTGGCTCGCGCCCCGATTTGCTCGTTGTCGATGGCGGTAAGCCGCAATTGACCGCTGCGATCAAGCAACTTGAGGCTCTTGGGCTCGATATACCAGTTTGTGGCTTGGCAAAGGCCGATGAGGAGGTTTTCGTGCCTTGGGACGAGACTCCCGTCGTGCTGCCGACCGGGTCTGCTTCGCTCTATCTAATTAAACAGGTGCGCGATGAATCGCACCGTTTTGCAATCACATTCCATCGTGAGTTGCGCGATAAAGCCATGACAGTTTCGGTACTCGATGACGTTCCAGGCGTGGGACCCACCAGAAAACGTGCCATTATGCGCCATTTTGGCTCGATGAAGCGTTTGCGCGCGGCGAGCGAGCAAGAGATCGCGGAAGTTCGCGGCATACCTGCCGATGTTGCCAAGGCGGTCCACGAGGCGCTCGTTGCGTGGAATGCCGAGCGCGCTGAGGCGGCGGCTGGCCATTCCGATAGCTAAACACGAGCCTAAACTACTGATATACATGATTGCGTGATTTTCAACCATTTATTTCGCCATGATTGCCTGCTGGTTTCGGGTTTTATTAACGCTAAAACGTTTGACTAGCCATGGTGAATAACCCTGCTATCCTGCGGGTTGACGAAGACTGATATCTCACCTCGTCGATACATACTGTCTGGCGAATCATTTGTCAATGAATTCGGTGAACGGTAGTAAATACCGTTCAAGCGTATGTATGTATCGGTCGCCGAGCGCGGCACCTCAGTTGGGTTCGTCGGTAGGTAAGGTATATATCGTCCGCAAGTTGCGCGGGGGCAAGTCTAGGTGCTCCCGGGTAAGATTCTCTATTGATAGGAGAAGACATGGCCATCATCAACAAGGGTATGTCCAGGCGTTCGTTCCTCGGCCTCACCGGCAGCGTCGCTGCTGTCGCAGGGCTTGGTCTCACCGGCTGCGGTGGCAGCTCTAACGACGAGGGTTCCGCTTCCGGTTCCACCGATTCCGCCAACCGTGGCGGCGGCGTGATCACCGCTGGTTCCGCTTACGCTCCGTCCAGCTTCGATCCCGCCAGCACCGGCTCCGCTGTGGGCCTGGGTGCTAACTGGCACGTCGTCGAGGGCCTCTACGGCATCGATTACCACGACTACAGCACCTTCAACGAGCTCGCCACCGACGATCCCAAGTCTGTGGACGACACCACTTTCGAGGTCACCATCCGCAAGGGCGCCAAGTTCTCCGATGGCACCGAGGTCACCGCTGACGATGTCGTTGCCTCCTACACCGCTTGCGCCGCTTCCGCTACCTATGCTCCGTTCTTCCAGCCCTTCGAGTCCATCGAGGCCAAGGACGCCAGCACCGTAACGGTCAAGACCAAGGTCCCCAACTTCTCCCTGCTCAAGGATCGTCTGGCCATCGTCCGCGTTACCCCGGCCACCCAGACCGAGGAGGATCGCGCCAAGCAGCCGATCGGCTCCGGCCCCTGGATGTACGACTCTATCTCCGATACCGAGATCACCCTGGTTCCCAACCCCGAGTACAACGGTGAGTATGCTGCCGAGGATAAGAAGATCCAGTACAGCATCCTGACCGACCCCACCGCTCGCGTTACCGCTCAGCAGGAGGGCTCCACGCTCGTTATGGAGCTCGTTACCGCTGACGCCGTCGACCAGCTCGAGAGCGCCGGCTGCAAGATCGATAACGTTCAGGGTTTCGGCACCCGCTTCATCATGTTCAACGTCGCCAAGGAGCCTTGGAACAACGTCAAGGTCCGTCAGGCTGTCATGTATGCGCTCGACACCGAGAAGATGGTCAGTAACACCTTCGCCGGCCTTGCCACCGCTGCCAGCTGCTACCTGCCCAAGAGCTTCACCAACTATCATGAGGCTTCCACGGTGTACAAGACCGACGCCAAGAAGGCTAAGAAGCTCATCGAGGAGTCTGGCATCACCCCGGGTGCCATCACCCTGCGCACCACCGACAACGAGCAGATTAAGGGCATGGCCGCCCAGGTCAAGAACGACCTCGACGCTCTCGGCTTCGATGTGACCATCCAGACCGATACCTCGCCGGCCACCTACGCTGCCATCGACGGCGGCGAGGCCTACGATATCCTCCTTGCCCCTGGCGATCCTTCCTGCTTCGGCGCCGACCCCGACCTGCTGCTCAACTGGTGGTACGGCGACAACGTCTGGATGCAGACCCGTTGCCCGTGGAAGGAGTCCGCTGAGTGGGAGAAGCTCCACGGTCTCATGGACGAGGCTCTTGCCGCCGAGGGCGACGAGCAGCAGAAGAAGTGGAACGAGTGCTTCGATATCATCGCTGACAACGCCGTTCTGTACCCCGTTGTCCACGTCAAGACCGTCTCCGCTTCCTGGGACGATCCGTCCACTGCGCCCAACGGCGAGGCCCTCGATGGCTTCAAGGGCATCGGTACGACGAGCATGTCCTTCAGGGGCGTTGCGACCGTCAAGGCGTAAGACTCGCTTGAGTCTGTATGCAGGATGTCGGTCGTTGGCACCGTATCCTCATAGTTGAAACAAAGACCCGGGCGACCTCGATGTCGCTCGGGTCTTGTAATGAGTATCCGTACTCATATACCAGTTGGTCCTACCGACAAAAGAAAGGGGAGAGAACGTGAACAACTTGCTACGTTTGATTGGAAGGCGTCTTGTGGCGCTGCCGATCATGGCATTGGGCGTCACCGTCCTGGTGTTCTTCCTTATGTCGTTCTCCAAGACCGACCCCGCCTACACGGCGTTGGGTGACGGCGCCTCGCCAGAGGCGGTTGCCGAGTACCATGAGAAGTATGGTCTGGACGACCCCTGGCCCGTGCGCTACGTGCGCTATATGGGCGATTTGATCCATGGCGACATGGGCACCTATGGTGCTGCTCGCAACTCCGTTGCCAAGCGCATCTCCACGGCCCTGCCCGTCACGATGCAGCTGACCTTCATCGGTCTTGCCATCGGTGCGGTCGTTTCGTTTTTGCTCGGCGTCATCGCGGCACTGTATCGCGACAAATGGCCGGACCAAGTGATCCGCGTCTTTTCCATCGCCGGCTTGGCAACCCCGTCGTTCTGGCTTGCCGTCCTGTTGATTCTGCTGTTCTCTTCCTACCTTAAGGTGCTTCCGGCGTCCGGTGCTCTACCTCACTTCACCACCAACCCGGCTGGCTATCTGGGACGTATGATCATGCCCGCCATCGCCTTGGCATTTCCGCTGACGGGCCAGATGACTCGTATCGTGCGTACGGCCATGGTTGAGGAGCTCGATAAGGACTATGTCCGTATGGCTCGCGGCGCCGGCGTTCCCGAGAAGGTCGTCGTCGGCATCAACGTTTTGCGCAACGCACTGATCACCCCGGTCACCACCCTCGGTCTTAAGATTGGTTACCTCATGGGCGGCGCTGTCGTCATCGAGGTCATCTTCAACCTCCCCGGCATGGGCACCGCGATTCTGCAGGGCGTTCAGGGCAACGAGGCGAACCTGGTTCAGGGCGTCGTTATCGTCGTTGCTCTTGCCTTCATCATCATCAACATCGTGGTTGACATGCTCTACCTGCTCATCAACCCGCGCATCAGGACGGTGTAGATTATGGTAAAGATTCGAGAGAAGCAAACCGAGCAGCTCGAGAAGGCTGCCTCCAAGGGGCTCAAGCTCGGTGGCTGGAAGAAGATGACGCTGTCTTCTAAGATTGCCGCCGTCGTGCTGGTGCTGGTCGCCCTGACTGCGATCCTGGCGCCCCTTCTTGCCCCCTATAGCCCGGTCGAGATTTTCACTGCTCGCCAGGCTCCCGGCAATGGATTTATCTTCGGTACCGACGATAAGGGTCGCGACATTCTGTCGCGTATGCTCTACGGTGGTCGTTACTCGCTGATTATCGGCTTTGGCGCCACTGCCATGGCTCTGGTCTGCGGCTCGGTCGTGGGCGCCCTTGCAGCGGTTTCGCGCAAGGCCGTCTCCGAGACGATCATGCGTATCCTGGACATCATCATGTCCATCCCGGGCATCGCCCTCGCGGCCGTCTTCGTCTCCATCCTGGGCAACTCCGTGCCGTCGATCATCTTCGCCATCGGCTTTATGTACACTCCGCAGATTGCCCGTATCGTGCGCGCCAACATCGTGTCCGAGTACGGCGAGGACTATGTCCGCGCGGTCATCGTTTCCGGCGCCAAGGCTCCGTGGATTTTGATCAAGCATGTTCTGCGTAACTGCATCGCCCCGATCATGGTCTTCACCGTTACCCTGGTCGCCGACGCCATCATCTTCGAGGCCTCGCTGACCTTCATCGGCGCTGGTATCCAGGAGCCCACCGCTACCTGGGGCAACATCCTCGCCGACGCCCGCGGCGGCGTGCTCGCCGGCCGTTGGTGGCAGGCGCTGTTCCCGGGTCTGGCCATCATGATCACCTGCCTGGCGCTTAACATCCTCTCCGAGGGCATTACCGACGCCATGGCCGCTGCTCCCTCCGCCGCCCTGGATCCGACCGATTCCTCCAAGCGCCGCGAGGCCGACCTGCTGGTCTCCGACCCCGTTCGCGCCTACAAGGAGCAGGCCCAGTCCCTCTCCGCTCGCCTTGGCGCCCTGCGCGATGTCGAGCTCAAGCGTGACGATCGCCATGTGCCCGACGAGTCTGTTGAACCGATTCTCTCGGTCCGTGACTTCTGCATTCAGTTTGAGCATCACGGTGATATCAACGTCGTCGACCATGTCAACTTTGATGTACGTCCTGGCCAGACCATGGGCCTGGTCGGTGAGTCCGGCTGCGGTAAGTCCATCACCACGCTGGCCATCATGGGCCTGACCGACGATGACGAGCACCTTTCCGGCGAGGTCCTCTGGGAGGGCCGTGACCTGCTCAAGATGAGCAAGAAGGAGTGGTTCGGCCTGCGCGGTACCGATATCGCTATGGTCTATCAGGACGCCCTGTCCTCGCTCAACCCCTCCATGCTCATTTCCGCCCAGATGAAGCAGCTCACCAAGCGCGGCGGAACCCGCAGCGCCGAGGAGCTCCTGGAGCTCGTCGGCCTCGATCCCAAGCGCACGCTCGAGAGCTATCCGCACGAGCTTTCCGGCGGCCAGCGTCAGCGTGTCCTGATCGCTATGGCCCTTACCCGCGACCCCAAGCTGGTCATCTGCGACGAGCCCACGACCGCTCTGGACGTTACCGTTCAGAAGCAGGTTATCAAGCTGCTCAACGATCTTCAGGCCAAGCTCGGCTTTGCCATGATCTTCGTTTCGCATGACCTGGCTCTGGTCGCCGAGGTTGCCCATAACATCACGGTTATGTACGCTGGCCAGGTTATCGAGCAGGCGCCCACCAAGGAGCTGCTCACCAACCCGATCCACGAGTACACCCGCGGTCTTCTGGGCTCCGTTCTGTCCATCGAGAGCGGCTCGGGCCGCCTGCACCAGGTGCCCGGCGCCGTTCCGAGCCCGCGCGATTTCCCCAAGGGCGATCGCTTCGCGCCCCGCTCGAGCCATCCGCGCATTGGCCTGGACACCCGTCCGGTCTTCAAGCGCGTGCCCGGCACCGAGCACTTCTATTCCGAGCTCCCCGATGAGGTGCTCAAGGCAAATGGTTTGACCCCTCACGCGGAGGTGATGTAGATGAGCGAGACCGCAGTCAACGGCGTCGAGCCGATCATCTTCCTTGATGACGTCCACGTCACCTTTAGGACCCGTACCGGCTCGATTCTGCACCCCAACCTGGTTCACGCCGTCCAGGGTGTAACGATTAAGCTCATGCCCGGACAGACCATCGGCATCGTCGGCGAGTCCGGTTGCGGTAAGTCCACCACCGCCAACGTCATGTGCGGCCTGCAGGCCCCCACGAGCGGCAAGGTCTACTTTAAGGGCAAGGACGTTACCAAACGTACCGCCGAGGACCGTCGCCACATGGGTCGCGTCATCTCGGTCGTGTTTCAAAACCCGGCCACGGCGCTCAACCCCCGCATGGTCGTTCGCGAGCAACTGCTCGACCCCATGCGCGTCCACAACCTGGGTACCGAGGCCGAGCAGGAGAAGCGCGTCAAAGAGCTCCTGGAGCTCACCGGTCTGCCCAGCTCCGCCGCCGAGGTTCTTCCCGGTCAGCTTTCGGGCGGCCAGCGCCAGCGCGTCGCAATTGCCCGTGCCCTGTCGCTGAACCCCGATGCCATCATCGCCGACGAGCCCACCTCGGCTCTGGACGTTTCGGTCCGCGCGCAGATTCTGAACCTGCTGACCGACCTTAAGAAGGAGCTCGGCCTGGCCATGGTGTTCATCAGCCATGACATCCAGACGGTCCGCTATATCTCTGACGACATCATCGTTATGAATGGCGGCAAGATCGTCGAGCAGGGCGAGGCCAAGCAGGTCTTCCAGCACCCTCAGGACCCCTACACCAAGATGCTGCTCGGCGCTGCGCCGTCGCTGCTGCATCCCAAGCTCGGCGAGTAGCCTCGCTTTCCCTCCCGTGCGCCCGGTTCCCTTACCGGGCGCACCTCCGTTGCGATTTCGAAAGGTTGGGTTCACGAGCCATGCCAAGTGCTCAGGAGCTACAACAGCAATTTGGTGAATATCGAGGCGCCATGCCCCGTCCATCAGATTTCGATCTCTTTTGGAAGGATCGCATGGCCGAGGCCGACGCCGTCGGGCTTGACTATGCGATCGAGACGGCATCGGTCACCGATGCCGCGACCTGCCAGCTTTTCGACCTCTGGTATACCGGCATGTGTGGCGCGCGCCTGCATGCCAAGTACCTTAAACCCGTCTCGGACGAGCCCGTGCCATTGGTACTTCAGTTCCATGGGTATCCGGGTGCAAGCCGCGGCTGGTTTGAGCAGGCGTCGTTTGCGGGCATGGGCATGGCACTCATCGCCCTCGACTGCCCCGGCCAAGGAGGTCCCTCCGAGGACATTGGTGGATTTGAGGGCACAACGGTTGCCGGGCATATCGTCGCCGGTATCGACGGCGACCCTGCCAACCTCTACTATGTCCGCTTGCACCAAGATATTCGCATCCTGTGCCGCATCGTTCGCGAGCTCGAGGGCATCGATCTTGCGCGTGTGTTTGTGAACGGCGCGTCGCAGGGCGGCGGTTTGGGCATTGCGACCTGTGCGCTTAACAGCGAGCTTATCAATCGCGCTGCCATCCTCTATCCCTTCCTGTCAGATTTCCGCCTGGTCTGGGATTTGGATGCCGACGACATTGCCTACGAGGGCCTGCGCTATTGGTCTCGCTGGTTTGACGAGGACTCGACTCGTATTGACGAAGCCTATGCCAAGCTGGCGTACTTCGATTCCAAGAACTTTGCCCCTATGGTCAAATGCCCCGTGCTGTTTGGCACCGGCACAGCCGATATCGTCTGTCCGCCAGCGACGCAGTTTGCGGTCTATAACAACCTGACCTGCGAAAAGCGTCATGAGTTCTTTGAAGGCTTTGGCCACGAGGAGATTCAGGATTTTGACGATTTGATCATTCCGTTTTTCTGTGAGGAAGGGGAGGCTCATGTCTAAGTGCGAGAGCAATGTTGACGAGCTGATCGTCCCCGGGCTCGCGGGGATTGCTGGGACGGTTTCGTCAAGGCTCTTCGATTTCCGGGATTGGCGCGGCGATGCTTCGGCGGATGTTTCCGAATTAGAGACAGCCGCTTCGGACCTTGAGGTTTGCGGGCTGACTGTTACGGCGATTGATTTCGCCAATCCGTGCGCGCGCTACTCCGAGGTTTCCTTTGAGCTCGGCGGGTATGTCGTGCACGGCCGTTTGATTGAGCCCTCAGGCCGCGCCCGAGCATCCGAGCTTGTTCCGCTCTGTCTGATGTTTCACGACATCGATCGACCCGTGCGTGGATGGCATCACATGACGAGGTTTGCCGCCATGGGAT
>USJB01000038.1 GCA_900554905.1 uncultured Collinsella sp.
GGCGATAAGCACGGCGCCCACTTCGTGTGCCAGGTCGCGCGCTGCCGCCATAAACTCCTCGGTCATGGGGTGCACGCCACTCTCACCCTGGATCGGCTCGAGCATCACGGCACAAATCTCGCTCCCCAGCTGCTTAAAGATCGCACGCAGCTCGTCCACATCGTTGGGCGTGCAGGCCACAAAGCCACCCGGCAGCGGACGGAAGCTGTCCTGCAGCCAATCCTGCATGGTGGCGGCAATGGTCTCGAGCGTACGGCCGTGGAAGCCGCCGCGCATGCACACGATGGTGTTGCCGCCATTACCGGCACGCTTGGCGTACAGGCGCGCAAGCTTCATCGAGCCCTCGTTGGCCTCGGCGCCAGAGTTGGCAAAGAAGGTCTTCCACACCTGCTCGTCCGCAGCCGGGGCACCAAGAGCAGCTGCCGTGGTCTCATCGCCGGCGGCAATGGCATCGGCAAGCACGCGCGCACCATCTACGTCGTCGTTAGCAAGCTTGGACAGCAGCGCCGCGACCTGTCCGCGCTGCTCGATGTAAAAGTAATTGGAGACATGCATGAGCTTTTTGGTCTGTGCCTCGAGCGCCGAGAGCACAGCCGGGTCGCCATGACCTAGGCTGCACACGCCGATGCCGGCAAGAAAGTCGAGGTACTCACGGCCATCGTCGCCGGTGAGCTTCATGCCGTGACCCTCGACAAACTCGACCGGAGAGCGGCCAAAGGTATGCATAACGTAATGGGATTCAAGCGATTGCTGAGCTGCAAGTGACATGGGATGCCTTTCGTTGGGCGCCAGACGGCGCGGGGCTATGGGTGCAGGAATGGGGCGGCTGCGGGTCAGCTAGACCGTCTGAAGCTTCTCGACCTCGTCAAGGTTCTCGGTCAGACGCGCAGCAAACGTCGAAAGCGGATGCGGATGCGTATCGAACTCGTAAGCCGTCTCGGTGGAATGGATCACGGTGCCGACGCCGGCATCGGTCAGCAGCTCCAGCAGCAGCGAGTGCGGCGTCGTGCCGTTGATGATGTGGGCTCGGAACACGCCAGCGGTAAGCGCATCGACGGCGGCGCGAAGCTTGGGGATCATGCCCTTGTCGACCTCGCCGCCGTAGAGCATCTCATTGACCTCGTCGAGCGTCAGGTTGGAGATGAGCGAATCCTTATTGCTAAAGTCCTTGTACAGGCCGTCGACATCGGTCAAAAAAATCGCTTTGTGCGCGTGAAGCGCCGCCGCAACGGCACCGGCGGCGGTATCGGCGTTGATGTTGAAGAAGCCACCGTCCTCCCCCGCCGCGACCGTGGCGATAACGGGAATGTACTCGCTATCGAGCAAACGCTCGATATAGTCGGTGTTGACGTGCGTCACTTTGCCCACACGACCGAGCTCGGGGTCGAGCGGCTCGGCGATGAGCGTGCCGGCATCGCTGCCCGACACGCCCACGGCCAGGTTACCGTGGTGGTTGATGGCAGCAACCAACTCCTGGTTGACCTTGCCGCCCAGCACCTCGCGCACGATATCCATAGTCGCCGGCGTGGTCACGCGCTGGCCGTTCTTAAACTCGACGGGGATGTCATAGTGGCTGAGCGCCTCGTTGATAGCCTTGCCGCCGCCGTGCACGATGACGGGGCGCATACCGATGATCTTGAGCAAAACGATGTCGCTCATCACGTCGCGGCGCAGCTGCTCATCAACCATGGCGGCTCCGCCATATTTGATAACAACCGTCTTGCCGGTCAGATTCTTAATCCACGGCAGCGCTTCGAACAGCAGCTGCGCAGTTGCTTCGTTGGATTCGCTCGAACGACAATCGCGTGCGAATTTCATAATCTGCCTCGTCTTTCGTATCGTTATCGCGCCGTGCTCCGCTGTCCGCAATCGCGGCAAGATGCGCAGCGTGCCTGGAATCTAGGAACGGTAGTCGCCGTTGATGGAGATGTACTCATGCGTGAGGTCGCAGGTCCACACGGTCGTTGCCGCGTCGCCTGCGCCCAGGTCGGCCGAGATCACGATCTCGGGCGCCTCGAAACGCCGTAGAGCCTCGTCCTCGTCAAAGGGAACAGTCAGACCGTCGCGACAGACAGGCATGCCCATCATGTCGATGGAAACATCTTCCTGATTAAACTTCACGCCGCACTTGCCAAGCGCCATAGCAACGCGACCCCAGTTGCAGTCGTGGCCGGCGATGCAGGTCTTGACGAGCGGCGAGTTGGCAACAGCACGGGCGGCGATATCGGCCTCCTCGTCGTTCGCGGCGCCGGTGACATTAACCGTCACGAGCTTGGATGCGCCCTCGCCATCTGCGGCGATGTTGCGCGCCAGGCTCTCGCACACCTCATGCACGGCAAAGGCCAACTCGTCAAAGGCATCGGAGCCCTCGACAATAGGCTCGGCATTTGCGGCAGCGCCGGAAGCGAGCATGATGCAGGTGTCGTTGGTCGAGGTGTCGGAATCGACCGTTACCTTGTTAAAGGTCTGCTTGACGGTCGAGAGCAGCAGGGCATGAAGTGCCGCAGGCTCGACGGGGGCATCGGTAGTAATGACCGCGATCATGGTGGCCATATTGGGCATGATCATGCCCGAGCCCTTGCACATTCCGCCTACCGTATAGACATTGCCCGCATGACCCGCAGCCTCGCTGACATAGGACACGGCGTACTCCTTGGAGTGCGTGTCAGTCGTCATGATGGCGCGAGCGGCATCGGCGCCACCGTGGGCGGAGAGCGCCTCGTAGGCAGCAGGAATGGCGGTCTCAAACGTGTCGATCGGCAGAATCTGGCCAATCACGCCCGTGGAGGCAACCAGAATCTGCCGGGGCTCGCAGCCGATGACCTGCGATGCGATGCTGCACGTCTCGCGCGCGCATGCAAGGCCGGTCTCACCCGTGGCGGCGTTGGCATTGCCAGAGTTGACCGAAACGCCGGCGATGATACCGTAACCCTTGTCGGCACCGCCCAGGTTGGCACGGCTCACTTGCACGGGCGCCGCGCAAAAGCGATTGGTGGTAAACACGCCGGCACCGGGACAGGGTTTATCGGGCACGACGAGCGCGTAATCCAGGCGCTCGGGATTCTTGCGGAACCCGGTATGGATGCCCGCAGCTTTAAAACCAGCCGCAGCCGTAACGCCACCCTCGACGGCGCGAATCTTGATATCAAACAGCTCGGTATTCATCGTCTTTATGACTCCTTATGTCAAACAAAAAACGGACATCGGTTGGTGCGCCATGCCAGTCGTGATCATGAGACCAGCTTAAGAGTGGCGCCCCACTCGATGCCCGACTACCAAATCGTTAACAATCGAATGTGCTACACCGGGCACGCCACTGTGGGCAAGCCTCGTCGCTCGTCAAAGCCAAAGACGATATTGGCGCACTGGACCGCTTGGCCCGCAGCGCCCTTGCACAGATTGTCGATGGCGCCCGTGGCCACCAGAACGCCCGCGCGCTCGTTGAGCGCGAGGCCGATCTGGGCGGCGTTGGTGCCGACGACCGAAGCCGTCTTGGGCTGCTGACCGGCATCGAGTACGCGCACGAAGGTGCGACCGGCGTAGAACTGCTTGTAATGGTCGACAACGTCCTCAAGGGTCAAGGCATCGATAGCCCGCGGCGTAAGCGGTATCGTCACCGTAGAGAGCAGACCGCGCTTGAGCGGTGCCAGGTGCGGGGTAAAGACGACACGATCGGTTAGGCCCAAGATCTGCTCGATTTCGGGCGTGTGACGATGCTTGCCCACGCCGTAGGCCTCCAAATTCTCGTCGGCGCTGCAAAAATGCGTACGAGCGTTGCAGGACTTGCCGGCACCCGTCACACCGCTGATGGCATCGACAATCACGGGACCGTTCTCGGCCACCCAGCCCGCACGCACGGCAGGAGCGGCAGCAAGGCTCGTTGCGGTGGGATAGCAGCCGGCGCAGGCGACCAACACGGGCCTGCCAGCAGCATGGCTGGAAGCAGCGGTCTCCAAGTCCTGGCAGAACAGCTCGGGCAGGCCGAAGGCACGTGTCTTGAGTAGCTCGGGGCTCGTGTGCTCGGCGGCATACCATGCCTCAAACACGGCCGGATCGCTCAGGCGGTAATCGGCCGAAAGATCAAAGCAGGAAACGTCTGCGGCAAGCAGGGCGGGCACCCGTGCCATGGCAGCCGTGTGCGGCACGGCCAAAAAGACCGCATCGCAGTTCTTGAGCTCGGGGGCGTCATGCGTCGTGAAGACAAGATCGCTTACGCCGGTGAAGCTCGGGTACACCGCAGACAACGGCTGGCCGGCATCGGCGTTGGACGTAATGGCGACAAGTTCAAACTCGGGATGACCGAGCACGAGGCGAATGAGCTCGGCTCCGGCATATCCAGCCGCGCCGACGATTCCAACCTTCAAAGACATATCAGACTCCTTGTCTGCGATTTATGCACCGATGCGCATTTCGCAGCGGTCGTTATGAAGTGGGTTGAAACTTTAGCACCAAAAGATGCATGAATACGTAAATGGCTTGCATATTCATGCATTGAAACATTCCCGACACATTCGCTTGAAGGAATTGACAAATGGAGCGGGCCCCATATTACCCAGTGCACCTTACGGTGACGTTGCAATGTGGGGCCCGCTATATGCGAGAATTTGAATTGTCGAAGCTTGCTGAGAGACTCGTTTAGAGCTCGACCGGCACCCATTCGTCATGGTTGCAGATGAAAGTCTCCGGCTCCTCGACGCTAAAGAAGACGAGCGTGGGGTCGTTGGGCCCCTCATAATGCTCGCCCAAGCGCTCCAGGTGCTTCCAGCCTGCCTCGCGCATATCGGAAGCGGCCTGGTCATCCAGACCCGCATGCCCGCGCAAGATGAGCCAGCCATGGCCCGGCCACCAACTCGTGGCCTCAAAGCGTTGATTTTGCAGCAGCTCTTGCCACACGTCTTTGGTGCGCGCCGTCACAAACCACAGCTTACCGTCCTGAATCTGTGCAAACGAGAACGGACGTACATGTGGCTGCCCGTCCACGCTCGTCGCCAAGTACCACGCCGGCACCGACGTCAGATACTCCAAAACCGTATTCAATCCGTCCACGTTTCCTCCTGTACTAGCCAGTTTGAGAGCCTGGTTTGTGTGAGCTAGAGCTCCAGGCGCTCCTCGCTGCCGTCGATATCACAGAAGCGGGCGGCGATATTGCGCACCGAGAAAAACGCAAGGCGACCGTCGTTGGCACTCTCGTGTTGCTCGCCAATGCCCACCATATGCTTAAAGCCCGCCTGGCGCACCCGGTCGCTCACGACCGCGTCGTCCTCGAGCGCGGCCTCGCCGGTCAGCACAATCCAGCACTCCCCCGGTTTCCAACCCGAAACCTCAAACTTGGGGTTCGCGCTAAGCTCGGCCCACACATCCTTATCGCGCGAGGTGCAAAACCACAGCTTGCCATCATCGACCATGGCAAACGAGAACGGCCTCACGCGCGGCTGATGTCCGTCCGTCACGTCGATCGTGGCGAGATACCACGCCGGAATACGCCTAAGATACGAACAGGCGCGCTCGAGCTGCGCCGTGCGGTCGTTATCGGTCATAGGGACCCCTTTCCTGCGCTCGAATCGCGCCTAAACAAGTTGAAGATTGATGACGATGACGCAGATGAGCAGCAACGCCGTCACCACCGCCGCCAGCGCATCGCCGCGGCCAAATGCAAGCGCATGCAGACGTGTGCGGCCCTGCTCGCCATGATAGCAACGGGCATCCATGGCGGCAGACAGCGTTTCGGCATGACGGAACACGCCCGTGAACAGCGGAATCGCCACACTGCCGAGCATACGCACGCCGCCGAGCGGGCCTCCCGTCACGCGCGCACCGCGGCTCGCCTGCGCATCGGCCGTCTGCTTCATCTCGGTGGCAAACTGCGGCATAAAGCGCAGCGCGATGCCCATGATCATGCCGAGCTCGTGCGTAGGAAGTCCCACACGCGCAAACGGCGCGAGCAGGCGCTCAAAGCCCGCGGTGAGGTCGAGCGTCGGTGTGGTGAGCGTGATAGCGCTCATACCGGCCATCATCAAGGTCAGGCGGCACGCCATAAAGGCGGCGGAATGCAGCGAGCCCTCGCTTATCTGCAAAAAGCCGAGCTGCCACAGAATGCGCCCGCTCTGGTCGGAAAACAGGTTGAGCACCGCGACTACCGCGACGATCGCCAGCAGCGGCGCCATCGATGACAGGACGCGACGAGCCGGCACCCGGGACACGGTATAGATCAGAACAACGAAGATTGCGACCGGGACCAGTCCGCAGAAGCTACTGACCGTGAGCGTCGTGATCAGAAACACAAACCCCAAGAGCAACTTAGTTCGCGGATCCAGGCGGTGGATCGCACTATCGCCGGGATAGTAGCTGCCAAACGAAAACGCCTCCATTAGCAGCCCTCCTCTCGCGCGACCGTTTCGGATTTGGCTTTGTCCGAGACGTCAGAAGAACCGTCCGAGCGACCGATCAGCAAATCTGCCAACTCGTCGGCCAACGACTCAACCGTATAGAGCCCGCCGCGACGCAGCGGCACGCCCGCTTCCGCGAGCGCCAGCGCCATGCGCTGGGCAGCGGGAACACCCAAGCCAATCGACTTGAGCTCATCCGCATGCGCAAAAACCTGAGCGGGCGTACCCTCGGCAAACACCGTGCCCTCGTTCATCACGACAATACGGTCGCAGCAATTGGCAAGGTCATCCATACTGTGCGAGACCATGACGACGGTCAGGCCATCGCGGTGAAGTCGATCGATGAGCCCCAGGAAATCACTGCGCGCCGCCGGATCGAGCCCCGCCATGGGCTCATCGAGTACCAGGACCTCGGGCTCCATGGCAAGCACGCCGGCAAACGCCACGCGCCGCTGCTGCCCGCCCGAGAGCTCAAAGGGGCTCTTATCGCCCACCGTGGCCAGGTCGAGGCCCACGCGCGCGAGCGATGACTCAACGCGGCGGGCAACTTCGGCCTGCGACAAGCCAAGGTTATGCGGACCAAATGCCACGTCCTGTGCCACGGTCTCGGCAAACAGCTGACGCTCTGGATACTGAAACACCACGCCGACCTTTGCCTTAACCGCGGCGGCATCTTTCTTGTTTGCCAGGTCGAGCCCCAACGCATAAACGGAACCCTCCTGGGGACGAATCAGGCCGTTGAGATGCTGAACCAGCGTCGACTTACCCGAACCGGTATGGCCCGCAAGGCCCAGGAACTCGCCACGACGCACCGTCAGCGATACATCACGCAGTGCCCACGGACTGCTGGGGTCGTTGCCCCAGAGAGCCTGTTTGTTCGATGCGCCCTCGACGGCTGAGCGCTTTTGCCAGCGACGGCGCTCGCGGGCGCTCAGCGAATAGCTATACGAAAGGTGCGAAATCTCGATGACGGGCTCCAGCGCGTCTGCGCCATCGATTGCAGAGGAGACGTTGTCGGGAATACGAGGATCGGATGCGAAAGGCCGCCCGGCGATGCCTGTCCCACTCCGCTCGGCATAAGTCTGCGCAATCTCGGCGACCATATCCGCCTCGCGCACCCGTGCGCAAATGGGCACGCCCTTCGCGCGAAGCGCCCTGCCAAGACAGCACGATGCCGGCATATCCAGGTTCAGCCGCGCGAGTTCGTCCGCCCGCGTCAAGATCTCCTCGGGCGTGCCGAGCATGGCAACGCGCCCCGCTTGGAAGACAGCAACGCGATCGGCCTCAGCGGCCTCTTCCATAAAGTGCGTAATCATCACGATGGTCATGCCGCGTTCGTGCAGCGCGTGACAGGCCTTCATAAGGCCCTTGCGCCCGCGCGGATCGAGCATCGAGGACGCTTCGTCCAAAATGAGCACGCGTGGCTCCATGGCGAGCACGCCGGCAAGCGCCACGCGCTGCTTTTGTCCGCCCGAGAGAGCGTGGGTCTCGTGGCGCTCAAAGCCCACCAGACCCACGGCCTTCAGCGCCTCGCGCACGCGCTGCGCGATCTGGGCCGATTCGACCCCTAAGTTCTCGGGACCAAACGCAACATCGTCCTCGACAAGCGTCGCCACAAGCTGGTCGTCGGGATTCTGGAACACCATGCCCGCAGTCGAGCGGATGTCGTAGACCAGCTCGGGATCGGACGCGTCCATGCCGTTGACGCACACCGTTCCCGTATCGGGATGCAGCAGCGCGTTCAGGTGCTTGGCAAACGTCGACTTGCCCGACCCATTGCCGCCGAGGATGCAGAAAAACTCGCCATCCTCGATGTTCAGATCGATGCCATCGAGCGCTTTCGCAGCGCCGTCGTAGCTAAAGGAAACGCTCCGACACTCAATCATGCGCGGCCTTTGACCTGGTCCTTCTTGGGCGTGATGAGATTAGAGACCGCCTTGTACACTGCAAGCGTCAATACCGAGTTAAGCACGGTCTTGGTAAGGTTGAACGGCAGAACAGCAGGAAGCATGAGTGGCAAAATCACATCGGCCGAGCCATACCAGAACCAAACGCCGATGGTCAGGTTTGCGACCATAGACAGCACCGTAGCGGCAATGACGCCGAGCGCCAGGCCAATCACGGCACCCTTATAGGTATGCATCTTCTGGTAGACGATAGCCGCAGGCAGAATATAGCCCAGCGTGGCAACCAAGTTCATAAGCGCACCGACCCAATCGCCCGTGGTAAGCGCATGGATAACGATCGCCATAGCGGCAACAGCGGTGCCGGCACCAGGGCCATACGCAAATCCACACACCATCGCCGGCACCAGCGACGGGTCATACGTCAAAAACGGCGCCGAGGGAAGGATGGGCAGTTGCACGTACATAAACAGGGCGCCTAAGGCGCACATCAACGCCATGGTAACGAGCTGTTTGGTGCTCCACCTATTCGTGTTCTCAAAATGGATATGCTGCGACTGTTCAGACATAAGATCACCTGCCTCTTTCATCCGGACTTTAACCGTTGGTCCCGGAGTTTCACCGGGTCAGCGGGCACAATATCAACTTGCTGAAATCGCGCCCGGTCGCGGACTATACCGCCAGTGGGGAATCACACCCCGCCCTGAAGACCGTTCATTCAGTTGTCCAATCCCTATTATACTCAGATCCGCCCAAATTGCAACCCCGAATTGCAGCTATCCCCTTGAACCAGCCAGTGGAAGCACATGGAAAAATAACGGAAACAGGAAATCCGCCCCGGGTATAGAAGGCTCCGCCCGGACGCAAGATAGCTGCGGATGTTCCATCCAAGACGATCATCCAAAGCAAACAG
>USJB01000039.1 GCA_900554905.1 uncultured Collinsella sp.
ACCATCCCGAGGCGAGCGTTACCGACCTGCCTGGCATTTACTCCCTGTCGCCGTACACAGGCGAAGAGGTCGTGAGCCGTCAGTTCATCCTCGACGAGCGCCCGGACGCCATCATCGACATCATTGACGCTACCAACATCGAGCGTAACCTGTACCTGACACTGCAGCTCATGGAGCTCGACCGCCCCATGGTCATCGCGCTCAACATGATGGACGAGGTGACCGCCAACGGCGGCGCCGTGGACGTCAACCTGCTCGAGAGCCTGTTGGGTGTGCCCGTTGTTCCCATTAGCGCTGCCCGCAACGAGGGTATCGGCGAGCTGGTGGATCACGCCTTGCACGTGGCGCGGTTCCGCGAGCGCCCCGGTCGCCTGGACTTTTGCGCGCCCGACGGTCCGGACGGCGGTGCGCTGCATCGCTGCATCCACGGTATTGCTAACCTGATCGAGGACCATGCCGTGACGGCGCACATCCCGGTGCGCTTTGCGGCGACCAAGCTGGTCGAGGGCGATGAGCTGGTAACCGAGGCGCTTCACCTGGATCGCAATGAGCTCGACGCTATCGAGCACATCATTACCCAGATGGAGGGCGAGGCCGGCACCGACCGCCTTTCCGCGCTGGCCGATATGCGCTTTAGCTTTATCGGCGACGTGTGCGGGCGCTGCGTCGTCAAGCCGCACGAGAGCCGCGAGCACGTGCGCTCCGTCAAGATTGACCGCATCCTGACAGGTCGTTACACAGCCATTCCGGCGTTTCTGGTGATCATGGGCCTCGTCTTTTGGCTGACGTTTGGCGTGATCGGCGCGGCGTTGCAGGGACTCATGGAGGACGGTATCGCTGCCATCATCGCCTCGGCCGATGCGGGTCTCAAGGCGTTCGGCACCAACGACGTGGTGCGTTCACTGGCTGTCGACGGCGTGCTTACGGGTGTGGGCAGCGTGCTGACCTTCCTGCCGATTATCGTCGTGCTCTTCTTGTTCCTCTCCATTCTGGAGGACTCGGGCTACATGGCGCGCGTCGCCTTTGTCATGGATAAGGTGTTGCGTCGCTTTGGCCTGTCGGGCCGCAGCTTTGTGCCCATGCTCGTCGGTTTTGGCTGCACCGTGCCGGCTATCATGTCGACCCGTACGCTCCCATCCGAGCACGACCGCAAGATGACGGTCATGCTCACGCCGTTCATGAGCTGCTCGGCCAAGTTGCCGGTCTACGGTCTGCTGTGCGGGGCGTTTTTCCCACAGGCAACGGTTCCCGCCATGGTCTCGCTCTATCTGATTGGCATTGCGGTTGGCTGTATCGCGGCTTTGGTGCTCAACCGCACGGCATTTAAGGGCGACCCGGTGCCGTTTATCATGGAGCTCCCCAATTACCGCCTGCCGAGCGTCAAGACGACGGTGATGCTGGCATGGGATAAGGCCAAGGACTTCATCACCAAGGCCTTTACCATTATCTTTGCCGCGACCGTGGTCATCTGGTTCCTTCAGACGTTCGACATCCGCTTTAACGTGGTCGCCGACCAGTCGCAAAGCCTGCTTGCCGGTCTGGGTAGCATCATCGCGCCGGTGTTGGCCCCGCTCGGCTTTGGCGACTGGCGCGCCTCGACGGCGCTCGTCACGGGGCTCATTGCCAAGGAGAGTGTCATCTCGACCCTCACCGTGCTTTTGGGCGCGACCTCACCCGCGGCACTGTCGACCATGTTTTCGCCGTTTACCGCCTACGTGTTCTTGGTCTTTACGTTGCTGTACCCGCCTTGTGTGGCGGCAATCGGCGCCGTCAAGAGCGAGTTGGGCGCGCGCTATGCCGTGGCCGTATTCGCGTTTCAGATCGCCGTTGCCTGGATCGTGGCGTTTGTCGTGCATTCGGCGGGCATATTGCTGGGGTTGGCTTAGTTATGAATTGACGGCGCAACCTCTGTGTATCGAATTGTTTTCGGCCCCGCATCTGTACTGACGGATGCGGGGCCGTTGCTATATAATCGCCTCCGCTCAAAACGATTGGAGACGTTATATATGACTCAGACAAGGCAAGACGGCATCACGCTCAAGCAGTGGCTCCCACTCGTCGGGCTCACCTGCTGTGCGTTCGTGTTCAACACGTCGGAGTTTATGCCCATCGGCCTTTTGACTGATATCGCCGCGTCGTTCTCGCTCACCGAGGCCCAGGCGGGCATCATGATCTCGGTCTATGCCTGGGGCGTCATGCTGCTGTCGCTGCCGCTCATGGTGTTCGCCTCGCGCTTTGAGTTCAAGCGGATGCTGCTGGGCGTGCTGGCCGTGTTCTCGCTCGGTCAGTTCCTGTCCGCTGTGGCGCCGACCTATCCCATCCTGGTCTGCGCGCGCCTGGTGGTCGCTTGCGCACATGCCGTGTTCTGGTCAGTCGCCTCGATTATGGCCTCGCGCCTGGTCGACACTCGCCACGGCGCGCTCGCCATCAGCATGATCGCTACGGGCTCGTCCATCGCGCAGATCTTTGGCCTGCCTCTCGGTCGCGCCATTGGCTTGGCCGTGGGCTGGCGCATGACGTTTGCCGTGGTCGGGGGCCTCTCAGCCATCGCGGTCGTCTACCAGGCAGCGGTGTTCCCGGCCATGCCGGCGGGTGAGCGCTTTACCGTCAAGCAACTGCCCGAGCTGCTCAAGAACCCGCTCCTCATCGCGCTCTACGCAGTCACGGTCTTCATGGCGACCGGCTATTACGCAAGCTACAGCTATATCGAGCCCTTCCTGGCGCAGGTCGCGCACGTCGATGCGGGCGCCATTACCATGACGCTGACGGCGTTTGGCTGCTCTGGTTTGCTCGGAAGCTGGCTGTTTGGCCGCCTGTTCGATGGGCATCGCTTCCCGTTCTTGGCTATCACGCTCTCCGGCGTGCCGGTGGCCCTGCTGCTCATGGGGCCGGCCGCATCGTCGCTCGCGGCAGTGCTTGCCGTCTGCGCACTGTGGGGTTGCTGCGCCACGGCCTTTAACGTGGCGTTTCAGGCCGAGCTCATCAAGCACACGCCGGCAGATTCGTCGGCCGTCGCCATGTCGATCTTCTCGGGCCTGTTCAACCTCGGTATCGGCACGGGTACCGCGATCGGCGGAGCCGTGGTTTCGGGTCCCGGTATCGCCTGGATCGGCTTTGTGGGCGGGGCGATTGCCGTCGTGGGCGTCATCCTCGCCATCACCGTGCTGTTTCCGGCCATCCGCCGCGCCAAGCCCGTCGCCTAATCACGTCCCCTCATCAGTTGCGGTGGAATACGGAGTGTTTAGCCCAGTAAACCTGGTAAACAGTCCGTATTTCACCGCAACTTATTTTGGGGGAGAGGATACAAGCTGGGCATACAATGGATGTCGTTGTGTTGAGCTTACCGGGAGGTTGCTATGTGGGCATACGAGACGACGTTCTATCAGATCTATCCGCTGGGCTTTTGCGGGGCTCCGCGCGAAAACGCCGCGCCCGTTGCCGAGGATGAGCTCGCCCAGGCTGCCAACGCCGCGCCCAACCCCGATGCTCCTATCATGAAGGTCGCCCAATGGGCCGACTACATGCAGGAACTCGGCGTTGGCGCTGTGCTCATCAACCCACCGCTCGAATCTGATAGCCACGGCTACGATACACGCAGCCTGCGCCATATCGACCGTCGCCTGGGTGGGGACGCCGACTTTGCCGCCGTATGCGACACGCTGCATGCCCATGGCATCCGCGTGGTGCTCGATGCCGTCTTCAACCACGTCGGCCGCGGTTTTTGGGCCTTCCGCGATGTGCAGGAGCGCAAGTGGGACTCGCCGTACAAGGACTGGTTCCACATTAGCTTTGACGGCGATTCCTGCTATGGCGATGGCTTTTGGTACGAGGGCTGGGAAGGCCATTTTGAGCTTGTGAAGCTCAACCTGCAAAATCCCGCTGTGGTCGATTACCTGCTCGAGTCCGTGCGCCGCTGGGCCGAGGTCTTTGGCGTCGACGGCCTGCGCCTGGACGTTGCCTATATGCTCGACCGCGACTTTATGCGCCGCCTGCACGCCTTTACCCGTGAGCTCAAGCCCGACTTTGTGCTGATCGGCGAGACGCTCCACGGCGACTACAACCAAATCGTCAACGACGAGATGCTCGACTCCTGCACCAACTACGAGTGCTACAAGGGCCTGTACTCCAGCTTTAACTCGGTCAACATGTTCGAGATCGCCCATTCGCTGCACCGCCAGTTTGGCGGCGATCCGTGGTGCATCTACCGCGGCAAACATCTGCTGTCGTTTGTCGACAACCACGATGTGCCGCGCCTGGCAAGTATCCTCACCGACAAGTCGTGTCTGCGTCCCGCCTACGGCATGCTCTTTGGCATGCCGGGCATCCCGTGCGTCTACTATGGCAGCGAGTGGGGAATTGCCGGCGAAAAGGGTGGCCCCGATGGCGACTGGGCGCTGCGACCTGCGCTCGATGAGCCTGCGCCCAACGAGCTGACGGCGTTCATCACGCAGCTTGCGCACCTTCGCTCGGCCGACGACGCGGCTGCCCGTGCTCTCAACTACGGTGCCTATCGCAACGTGGTGATCCAGAACAAGCAGCTGCTGTTCGAGCGCGCCTGCGACGACGCGACGGTGCTCGTGGCGGTCAATGCCGTGAACGAGCCCTATACCTTTGGAGCCGGCGAACTCAACGGCTCCTTCGTCGACCTGCTTGCCGACGATGCGCCCACGGTCGAGCTGACGGGTACCCTTGAGCTTGCACCCTACGAGGTGCGCTATCTGTTGAGAGCCTAGCCCATGGCCGTATCTGACGAGGGCTATCAACATATTGAGCATGGGTTTGAGCCCGTGTTTGACGAGCACTCGCGCGTTTTGGTGCTCGGGTCGTTTCCCTCGGTGCTTTCGCGCGCCAATGCCTTTTATTACGGCAACCCTCAGAATCGCTTTTGGCGTGTGATGGCCACGTGCCTCGGTATGCCTGTGCCGCCCAACGAGGGCGATCCTTTGGCAAGCGGTGAGCCCGCGACGCTCGATGCCTCCATTGCCGCCAAGCGGGCCATGCTGCTGAACGGCGGCGTAGCCCTGTGGGATGCAATCGGGAGCTGCGACATTAAGGGCTCGAGCGACGCGAGCATCCGCAACGTTGTGCCGGCACATATCGAGCGCATTACCGATGCCGCGCCGATCGAGGTCGTTGTCTGTAACGGCGGTACGGCAGGGCGACTCTACAAACGCTACTTGCAAGATCGGACGGGGCTGCCTGCCATTGTCCTGCCCTCGACAAGTCCCGCCAATGCCGCCTGGTGCCTGGAGCGTCTTGTTGAGCGTTGGCACGAAGCCGTTGACTGGGCTGTTATTTAATTTAGATTTTTGTTTGAGCGTGGGCGCCCAGACGTTTCAGAGCGCCTCGCCAGATCGGCGCGGGCACGGCTGGCTCGGCGCAAACCATGCCGTCGGCGTCGACGTTGGCGGCATTGCCGCCGCCAAGTCGCTGTGCATGCTCGACGGAGCAGCCCATGCGCACAGCGCCCACAAGCTTATCCATCGCTTCCGAAAATGGTCGGCGCAAGAGGCCCATGCGTGGGGAATGGCGAAGCGCTGCGATGCCGCTGCCGGCGCAGATGGCAACGCCGCCACACCACAATTGGTCATGGCGCTCACATGCCTTGCACAGGCGAACGGCGGTCCCACGCGCCTGCTCAGCGCCCTGTCGTGCGGCTCGGATCACGGCATAGACACGCGTTCCCGTACTGCCAAAGCGCTCAAGCGCCTGCTCGATGGCTGTCAACGTCTCATCGTCAGCCACATCTTCAATGGCCAGCACGATGCCATCGGCAACGCTGCCGGCGTCATTTGCCTTCAAGTCGACCGGGCGGGGGAGTGCGGTGCCGGAAAGTTGAGCATAGGCGGCGATGGCATCCTGCAGGTCCCAGAGTAAAAAATCAAGATCGGCGCTATTGGGAATACTGATATACGCAACGGTGTGTAGTGTTTTTGGTACGTCGTCGCGCGCGGTCGTCTCCATGTCATCTCCTTTCCGGCTCGTTTCCGTTTAGGTTACACCGTCTGGTGGCGCCCCGCCGCGCTATCCTAGTGCAACCCTTACGAAAGGAACGCCATGCGTCTGCCCATGAATACCTCGCTTGCCATGCTCAAGCCCTCCGGTATCCGCCGGATCAACGCGCTCGCCGCTCAGCATCCGGGGTGCATCGCGCTCGCGCTCGGCGAGCCCGATTTTCCCACGCCCGATGTGGTTAGCGCCGAGGTGACCGCCGCACTGGACCGCGGTGACACGCACTATCCGCCCAACAACGGTCGCCCCGCCCTGCGTGATGCACTGTCCAAATATATGGATGACGCGGGCCTGGCGTTTTCCGCCGATGAGGTCATCCTGACCGACGGTGCGACCGAGGCACTGTCGGCAACATTCATGGCTATGCTCAACCCCGGCGACGAGGTCATTATTCCCACGCCGGCCTTTGGCCTGTACGAGAGCATCGTCGTGACCAACCACGCCAAGGCGGTCTTTTTGGATACGGAGCCCTCGCAATTCCAGATCGATGAGGAAGCGCTTCGTGCTTGCGTGACGCCGGCGACCAAGGCCATCGTCATCTGCTCGCCCAACAATCCTACGGGCTGTATCCTCAACGCGGCTTCGCTCGACGCCGTGGCGCGCGTAGCGGAGCAGGCGGGCATCTACGTAGTCTGCGACGACGTATACAACCGCCTGGTCTATGTGGATGGCTACGAGCGCTTCGCCCAGCGCCACCCGGAGCTACGCGAGCAGACGGTCGTCATCGAGAGCTTCTCCAAGCCCTGGGCTATGACTGGCTGGCGCTTGGGTTGGCTCGCAGCCGCAGCCCCCGTCATCGCCGAGATCGCAAAGGCCCACCAATACCTAGTATCGAGCGCCGTCTCCTTCGAAATGGACGCCGCAGCCCGAGCCCTGACCGTCGACCCAACCCCCATGCTCGAAGTCTATCGAGCCCGCCGCGAGCGCGTACTCGCAGCCTTAGACGCCATGGGCCTCGACGTAGTGGAACCAGCCGGCGCCTTCTACGCCTTCCCCAGCATCAAGCAGTACGGCCTAACCAGCGAAGACTTCTGCATCAAAGCCATCAGAGAAGCAAACGTAGCCCTAGTCCCCGGAAACTGCTTCGGCACCGAAGGCCACATCCGCCTAAGCTACTGCGTCTCCGACCAAGATTTGGACGAAGGCCTCAGCCGCCTGTCTAACTTCGTTTCAACCTTGTAGTCCAACGGGACCCAAAATCATCAGCCCATCGACTTAAGGCTTATGAGTGGGGGCGCCGGCCAACGGGAAACCGGGCTGCCCCAAAGTCACCGCAGGCCGCGCCGCCGAAGGCCAGGCGCAAGGTTTTCGTAGATTCCGCACGAGCCGAAGAGCACTTAATGTGCTCTTCGTGCGAGCCAGGACCTGACCGAGCGAAACCCAAGCAGGCGGACACGCCGACGGGCAAGGGAGAGATATATGGAAGAGATGCCCAAGAACTACGATCCGTCGACCAACGAGCCGGCGATCCTGCAGAAGTGGCTCGACGGCGGCTACTACAAGCGCCGTGAGGGCGTGGGCGACTGCACCGTCACCATTCCGCCTCCCAACGTTACCGGCAAGCTTCACATGGGTCACGCTACCGACGACTCCATCCAGGACGCCATCATTCGTATGGCCCGCATGCGCGGCAAGTCCACGCGCTGGGTGCTCGGAACCGATCACGCCGGTATCGCCACGCAGACTAAGGTCGACAAGAAGCTCAAGAGCGAGGGCATCAGCCGCCTAGAGATCGGTCGCGATAAGTTTGTCGACGCCTGCTGGGACTGGACCCACGAGTACGGCGGCATCATCGTCGAGCAGATCAAGCGCATGGGTTGCTCCGTCGACTTTGATAACGAGCGCTTCACCATGGACGAGGATTACGCACAGGCCGTGCGCAAGGTCTTCTGCGATTGGTACCACGACGGCCTGATTTACCGTGGCAAGCGTATCGTTAACTGGTGCCCCAACTGCACCACCGCCATCTCGGACGACGAGGCCGAGTACAAGGACGAGAAGGGCCACCTGTGGCACCTGCGCTACCCGCTGACCGAGCCGGTCAACGGCCAGGACTACATCGTCGTCGCCACCACGCGCCCCGAGACCATGCTCGGCGACACGGGCGTCGCCGTCTCCCCGAAGGATCCCGAGAAGGCCGCCTTTGTGGGTAAGACCGTCAAGCTCCCCATCGTCAACCGTGAGATCCCCATCTTTGAGGATTGGCATGTCGATGCCAACTTTGGCTCCGGCTTCGTCAAGGTCACCCCGGCCCACGACCCCAACGATTACGCTATGGGTCAGGCCCACGACCTGCCGCAAATCAATATCTTCGATGAGCACGCGGTAGTCGTTGAGGGCTACGGCGAGTTCACGGGCATGAACCGCGACGAGTGCCGCGAAGCCGTCATCAAGTGGTTCGAGGAGCACGACCTGCTCGATCACGTCGAGGACCTCGACCACTCCGTCATGCACTGCTACCGTTGCGACGCCGCGCTTGAGCCGTGGCTGTCTGAGCAGTGGTTCGTCGCCGTCGACAAACTCAAGGGACCGGCGCTCGACGCCGTCAACTCTGGCAAGGTCACCTTCCACCCCGCGCGTTGGACGCAGACCTACACCACCTGGATGGAGAACCTCAAGGACTGGTGTATCAGCCGCCAGCTGTGGTGGGGCCACCGCATTCCCGTGTTCTACTGCGAGGACTGCGGCTGGGAGGATGCCCTTACCGAGGACACCGACGTGTGCCCCAAGTGCGGCGGCCATCACGTGCATCAGGACGAGAACGTGCTGGACACCTGGTTCAGCTCGCAGCTGTGGACCTTCGCCACGCAGGGCTGGCCGCAAAAGCCGGAGCTGCTCGAGGGCCATCATCCCACGACGGCGCTCGTCACCGCGCGCGACATCATCGCGCTGTGGGTCGCCCGTATGGTCATGAGCTCGCTGTATTTCCTGGACGAGGTGCCGTTTAAGGACGTCGTCATCTACCCGACGATTCTGGCCAAGGACGGCAGCCGCATGTCCAAGTCCAAGGGCAACGGCGTTGACCCCATGGACCTCATTGGCATGTACGGCGCCGACGC
>USJB01000040.1 GCA_900554905.1 uncultured Collinsella sp.
ACGGCCAGACCCTCGGGATCATTGCCGATCATCGTCTTGATCGTAGCGAGGTCATCCGACATCAAGGCACCGTCGAGCTCGTCCTTAAACGCACTGATCTTGTCCGACGCCTCACCCAGCTGATCGGAAGCCTTGTTGACCAGCTTTGCAGCCTTGGAGAGGCCCTTTGCCAGCGAACCGGATGCGTCGGTCAGGCCGTCTACGGCGCTATCCAGATCGCCCGAGATGCCATCCAGCGAGTCCAGGATGCCTGAAACCGTCTTCTTGAGCTCCTTTGCCTTGGCCGAAAACGTAGAGTCGTAGTCAGTCTTGGCGCCCGAGATACCAGCCTTGGCATCCGCGATTGCCTGATCGACCTCGGCACGCGACTTATTAACCTCTGCCATGCTGTCAGAGAGAGACTTCGCGGTGGCCGTCAAGTCCTTGGCGTTGTTGCGATACTCCACAGCAATCCTGCTCAGCGATGTTGCCACAGACTTGAGGCTCTCCTGGAGCTTTTCGTCACTGACCTGCTCGGCAAAGCCGCGGAGCTGGTCGGCCGTGGCGTCGATATCGTCGGCACGTGTATTGAGCGCCGCCGCGGCTTCGTTGAGCTGAGACACCGTAAGGTAAACATGCTGATTCGCGGCATCGAATGCCTTCGCAAGCTCGGCGGACACGTTGTCGAACGAGCCCGCGCTTCCGTCAATCGCCGCGTCAACGGCATCGTTGGCGGCCTTGAGCGCTTCCTTGGAATCATTGATGCCGCTCTTGGCGTGCTCCATCAACTGCTTGGTCGACTCATCGACCGTACCCGTCTGCTGGAGCATACCGCTCGCCGACGTCAGCGAATCGGACGTGGAGCTCAAAATGCCCGCAAGCGACGTTGCGCTGGCCTGAACGTCCTGCAGGTCCTGGACCGAATCGCCGAGCGTCGAGGACAGGTTGGCGATAAAGTTGCTGACCTGGTCGGTGCTCATGTAATCGAGCAGGCTGGACACCGTCTTAAGACCGATGCTCGTAATGGTCTCGGTAAAAGTTTCGTTAACCTGGCTCTGAACGGCGTTCGAACCCTTCTCGGTCACGATCTGCGCAATGGCGTTGGCCTTCTGGTTCTCGTAAAACTCGATATCGGCGTGTTTCACGTCGGTCGAGAAAAGCGTCATCATGTCAGCGCTAAACGTTTTGGGGATAACGACGGCAGCATAGTACGCGCCCGACTTAACGCCCTCGATAGCCTTTTCGCGATTGTTGAGCACAACCCAATCGAAGCTCTCGTTGCCGCGTAGGGTGGCGGTCACGTTTTCGCCCACGTTAACCTCGACGGGGATCAAATCGCTCTCGTAACCCTCATCGGTGTTGACCACGGCGATCTTAAGATTGCCGGTGTTGCCGTACGGATCCCAGCTGCCGGCGATGTTAAACCACGCGTACAGACACGGTACGATAATGAGGCCCATCACGACAACCAAGCCGATCACGGAGCGAGACACGTTTTGGACATCGCGCTTAAACAGATGCAGGATGTTCTTCATTTATGCCTCACCTCCTTTGGAGTGCTTGCCAAGCGCGGTGGTATCTCCATCATTTGTGGCTGTGCTGTCGCTGCCCTGAGATTTATGGTGCGAGCCGATATGCGGCAAGCGGCCCGTGGACTGATCGCCGCCCTTGGCACCACGCTCGCTGGCGTTGAGGCCAAACATGTGGCGGGCGGCAGGAATGGCGGCCGTGTGTTCGCGCATCTCGCGACGCAGGTCCTCATCCGAAAGCGCCGAGATACGCATCTGGGTGTTGAGGCTCGAGCGGATGTACTCGATGCTGATGAGCCAGCCACAGATGGCAATGACTGAGATAATCCAGATGACCAGTAGAATGATCTTGCCGTTGTTGTCGATGTCAAGGACCGTCGAAAGCACAAAGAGCAACACCTGAACGCCCACCACGGCAGCAAAGCCGCCCTTGATGTAGTACGGATAACGGTGCTCAAAAGTCACCGCATGGTCGAGCAGCTCGCGACGGTACGAATCAGAATCGAGCATGACGCGCATTGCGGTGCGCAGCGAATAGCGCTGGCGCGGCAAGTCGTTAGATTCGCAAATCATAAGACCCGTCGTGGAAAGCTGCTTGTCAAAGAGCAGGTTGAGGTTGAGCATCAGCGGACGCAGTTGCAGGCCGATAAAGAGCGCGACGATAAGAAAGACACCGAGGATGCACAGGTTGAACAGGTAGTTGAACGAGTACATGCCGCCGACCGTCTCGCGCAGCAGATTGATGCCGTAGGTAAAGGGCAGCAGCGGGTGCAGCCACTGGAAGAAGCCGGGCATCATCTCGATGGGGTACATGCCCGACGAACCCGGGATCTGCACGATGACGAGAATGACGCCGATAGCCTTGCCGATATGCTTAAACGTGGTGGACAGCGCATAGATGATATTGACGTAGGTGAACGAAATGGCGATGCCGCCCAGCACGAACAGCAGCGGGTTGATGCACTGCACGCCAATCACCAGATCGCCCACCGTCACGATGATGGCCTGCAACGCGCCCAGGATCACCAGGAGCAGCCAGCGACCAAAGTAGCCCTGACGCGCGGTAAAGCTGCCGATGCCTTCGCGGTCGACCTCGAGCTTGTAGATGGCGATAAGCACGTAGCCGCCCACCCAAAGCGCCAGGTTGGTATAGAACGGGGCAATGCCCGAGCCGAAGCTCTTGACCGGATAGATCGACTTAGACGTGAGCTCAACCGGAGATGCCATGAAGTCTGCAACGTCATCGACGTCGACGCCCATCAGGTCGGCCAGCTCGCCCATGGACTCGGAGGCCTGTAGCGCCGCGATGTCGTTGGCGGCGGTTGCGAGCTTGTCCTGGACCTTGGCAAGCGAGGAATCGGTCTGGGCCAGCGTGGTCTTGGCCTGCTTGAGCGTCGCATCGAGTTGGGCCAGCGTGCCACGCGCGCTCGCAATCGTGGGGGTCATACCCGACACAATGCCGGTCAAATCGCCCGAAACGGCGGCAAAGGAGTCCAGCGCGCTCGAAGCCTTCGGCAGCGCGTTCTGCCCCAGATCGGTCTGAGCCTGACCAAGGTTAGCCGTACCGGTCTGAATTGCCGCGTTGAGTGCGTTGCTCGCGTTCGAGATTGCCGTAGCGTCGTTTGCCATGGCGCTCGACTGTGCAGATAGGCCATCCTTGATGCTCTGCAGCTTCTGGTTTTGCTCGCGAAGCGAATCGATGGTCGATACAATGCGCGCGTCAATTTCCTTGGAACCCGTCGACGTGTCATTGACGAGAATTTCCAAGTGCCCGATAACGGCCTTATTGTGGTCGATCGTCGCTTGAAGAGACTCGAGCGAGTTGTCGATGCGGGTGGTCGTAGATGTGACCGTGCCCGTCAGCTTGCCGATGGCAGCGTTCGCGGAGGCCGACGTCTTGGTGAGCGCAAGGCTGCCTTCCGAGAGCGCCTTGGAGAGCGAGGCGACAGAGTTGCCCGCCGTGGTGCGAGCTTCGCCCAGCAGGTCATTGCCCTGAGCGATTGCCTGCGTTAGCGAAGGCGCCTGTCCCTGCAGGCCCGCCAACGCAGCATCGGCCGAAGCAATCGAGCTGCTTGTCTTGTCGATGGCGGTGTTCATATCGCCGATGGAATCGCGTACTTCGCCCAAGGTATCAGACGCTTCGGACACCGAACCAGCCAGCGAATCCTGGGTCTGGGTCGCTTTGTCCTTTAAATCGACTCCGGCATCTTTCGCGATTCCGGCAACAGTCTCGCCCACCGTAGAGACAAATTCCGAGTTGATCTGCTCCTCGATGGTGCTTGCGCCGGTGTCGGTAACCTTGGGCGCAATAGCGCTCTTCTTCTCATTGACGTAGTACGTAAGCTTGGGCTGATGGTAGTTGCCGTCAAGCATCGAAACCAGGTTATCCGAGAAGTTCTTGGGGACTACGATGGCCGCATAGTACTCACCGCTCTCGACGCCCTCCTTGGCATCGGCCGCCGAATCGACGAAGGTCCAGCCCAGCTGGTCGTTCTCCTTGAGCTGATCGACGACCTGATCGCCCGCGTTGAGCTCGCCCACCAGGTCGTTTTGGGTGCCCCGATCGTTGTTGGCGATGGCAATCTTGATGCCCTGGGTGTTTCCGTACGGATCCCAGTTAGCCACGATGTTGTACCAGGCATACAGCGAGGGAATAACGCACACGCCAAGGGTAACCACCAAGGCGACGGGGTTCACAAGCAGTCGCTTAATGTCGCGCTTAAATATCGCAAAGGACACCTTTGCATTGGATAGTTTGCTGCCGAGACTCACGCTTGGACCATCCATCCTGTCGTTAAATCGAATCGTACTATCGACAACCATTGTACGTAGGCGCTTTAGCGTCTCAGAGCACAATGGTATTGAGTTTTGCGGGTAGCAATATACTACGAAGACAAATTAACGTACAGTTGTACAGTATCTTTAATTTCAGCAGGTCACAAAACCACAACCCCGACAAATAATTGATCCCTTGGGGACGGAGGAAAACGGATCACCGAATCAGACCGACCCCCTCGGTGATCCGTTTTCCTCCGTCCCCAAGGGATCAATCAAAAGGAAACGAGAGTGGAAAATCTCTCACTTCAAGCCCGCATTCGAGCCAAAAGTGGGAGATTATCCACTCTCGTTCTAATCTAGTTACGGTGCCGTATCCCCGAACTACATCAAGTTGCAAACAGCTGCCGCGAAGGCCACGGGGTCCTCGGGCAGAATACCCTCGACCAGCAGGGCCTGATCGTAGAGCAGACCAGAGTACTGCTTGATCTTGTCGGCGTCGCCTGCCTTCTGGGCAGCGACAAGCTTGTCAAAGACCGGGTGCTTGGCGTTGAGCTCGAGCACGCGCTGGCTCTTGGGCATGCCGTCAGGCGCGCCCTCGGGACCCTTCTGGAGCACCTTCTCCATCTCGAGCGAAAGCGGACCCTCAGTGGTGATGCACGCGGGAGCATCGGTCAGGCGCGCAGAGACGGCAACCTTCTCGACCTTATCGCCAAGCGCTTCCTTCATAGCGCTAAAGAGGTCCTCGTTCTCCTTGGTGGCGTCCTCGGCCTCTTTCTTCTCATCCTCAGTCGCCAGGTCAAGATCGCCGGTCGCGACGTTCTTGAGCTCCAGGTGACGATCCTCAACCTCGGGCTCGGCACCATCGGCCACGGCCTTCTCGGCAGCCTCGCGGGCAGCATCGTCCTCGTAGATCTTGGGCATATCGGCGGCAACGTACTCACGCATGGCCTGGAAGGTAAACTCATCCACGTCCTGCGTCAGAAGCAGCACGTCATAGCCGCGGTCGAGCACGCCCTTTACCACGGGCATCTTGGCCAAGCGCTCGCGCGAATCGCCGGCGGCGTAGTAGATGGCCTTCTGATCCTCGGGCATGCCCTTGGCATACTCGGCCAGTGTAATCATCTTCTGTTCCTTGGCAGACCAGAACAGCAACAGGTCGGCGAGCTCATCGGCCTTCATGCCATAGCTCGAGTAGATGCCGTACTTAAGGCCGCGGCCAAAGTTCTCAAAGAACTTCTCGTAGGCCTCGCGGTCGTTGTCACGCATATCCTCAAGGTCAGCGGTGATCTTCTTTTCCACACGCTTGGCGATGGCCTTGAGCTGACGGTTCTGCTGCAGCGTCTCACGCGAGATGTTGAGCGACACGTCGGCGGAATCCACGACGCCGCGGACAAAGTTGTAGTAGTCGGGCAGCAGGTCGTCGCACTTCTCCATGATCAGGACATTGGAGCTGTAGAGCGCCAGACCCTTCTCGTAATCCTTGCTGTACAGATCGAACGGCGCGCGGCCCGGCACAAACAGCAGGGCGTCATACTCGAGCGTGCCCTCGGCATGGAAGCTGATGGTGCGCGCAGGATCGTCAAAGTCGTGGAACGTGGACTTGTAGAACTCGTCGTAGTCCTTCTGCTCGACATCGGAGCTGCGCTTTTTCCAGATCGGCGTCATGGAGTTGACGGTCTCAAGCTCCTGGTAGTCCTCGTACTCGGGCGTGTAGTCATCGCCAGCATCCTCGGGCTTGGGCTTCTGGCGGCTCTTGGACACCATCATCTGGATCGGGTAACGCACATAGTTACTGTACTGCTGAATTAGGCTCTTGAGGCCCCACTCGGTCAGGAAGCGATCGTAGGTCTCGGCCTCGCCGTCGGCATCGAGCTTCTCGTTCTCGCGCAGCGTCAGGATGACATCGGTACCGTGCTCGGCACGCTCGCCGTCCTCGATGGTGTAGCCCTCAAGACCGTCGGATTCCCACACATGGGCGACATCCGCGCCGTAGGCGCGGCTGACGACCTTCACATGGCTGGCGACCATAAAAGCCGAGTAGAAGCCCACGCCAAACTGGCCGATGATGTCGACATCCGAACCCTGCTGCTCGGCGTTCTCGGTCTTAAACTCCTCGGAGCCGGAATGGGCGATGGTGCCCAGATTGCGCTCGAGCTCCTCGGCGGTCATGCCAATGCCGTTATCCGAGATGGTAATGGTGCGGGCGTCTTTATCAAAGGAGACGCGAATGGCCAGGTCGCCCTGGTCGATCTTGACGCTCGGGTCCTGCAAGCTCTTAAAGTTGAGCTTGTCGACAGCATCGCTCGCGTTGGAGATAAGCTCGCGCAGGAAGATTTCCTTATTGGTGTAGATGGAATTGATCATAAGGTCGAGCAGTTTTTTGCTCTCGGTCTTAAATTGACGCATGTGCAGTCCTTTCGCGCTACCCCTGTCCGCAAAAACGGCTCGGTCGCCCGAGCCGCATCGCAGACCTGCTATGTTCAGACTTAGATTTTATAACCCATTAACGCGCATATATACATACGGAATCGAAAAACTGTATGTCCGAGCGCTCTGATGCGCCAATTGCCAAGGAGTGTCCCAAACTGCCGGCAGGAAAGGAACGTTCCTATCTGCCATCTACGCGCTTGGCCATCCAGGCATGAGGCTGGCCCTCGTCTTCGTAGTCCACCGGGGCAATCTGCGTGTAGCCCGCCTTGGCATAGAGCGGCAGCACGTATTCCTGAGCATGCAGCTTAATGAGCTTGGCGCCGGCATCACGCGCGCACGTATCACTGGCCTCGACAATCTTGCTCGCCAAACCGCGACGGCGCATGCTCGGCAGCACGGCCACGCGCCCCATAATGTAGGTCTCCCCCGCCGCGACACCTTCGTCCAAGTCGCACGCCGGCGAAACCGGAGCCTCTGCATCTGCCGCGCGCTCCAGTTCCTCGGGAAACACGCGCGAACAGCCGGTGAGTTGACCATCCACGTACAGCGTCACATGAATGCAGTCAGAAGCCTCATCGATCTGGTCGAACTCGATTTCGTAACCCTGTTCGTCCACAAAGACGGCGCGGCGCACCAGCGCTGCATCCTCAAAGCATCCCGCCTTGATTTGAATATCCATGGTCGCCCCTCCGTTCAAAGCAAACGTTAGGGACAGATTTTAGCGAAAATGAGCTCCGCGCACGCTAAACTTCGCGCGAGCCTTCGCCAGGCAATCGTAATGACCCACGTTATGGGCATCGCTCGCGATGAAGCTGTACAGGTTCTGATCGAACAGGCGCTGTGCCGGCTTTTTCTCGCGACCAAAGCGACCGCCGGCAATAAAGTCTGCCGAAGCCTGCAGCTTGCAGCCCATATCGACCAGGCGCTCCGCCACGCTTACATCCTTTTGAACCGCACGATAGCGCTCAGGATGAGCGATGATCACCTGGTAGCCACGGCACTGCAAATCGTAAATCGTGTTCTCGTACTCTCTAAACGCATACGCATCGGCATGCGTCGAAAGCTCGAGCAGAAACTCGTTGGTCCCATCGAAATGCAAGTGCTCCGCGGCATCGATACCAAGCTCAACGAGCTTTCGATGGTTGACCTCGAAGCCCATCTGGAGCGGAAAACCGTCAGCGTTATCGCGCAGCAGCTCAAAGGCATCCCACATCTTGTCGTAATCAAAATAGGGATCACGGCAGTGAGGAGTGCAAACAATTCTGGTTACACCAGCCCGCTTGGCAGCCTCGAGCATCGCCAAGCTCTCATCGAGATCGGCGGCGCCGTCGTCTACACCCGGCAAGATATGGCAATGAATGTCACGCATAGGTCAGCCTTAATCAACTAAACGTTTGCTCGGTTGGTGAAGATGCCCTTTTTGGAAGTCCCCTGATCGTCGGAGCCCTTCTTCACCTTCTTACCGTCCTTGGTGTAGTAGGAGTAGTAGTACTCGCTGGTCTCGGTCTCGCAGTAGTTCATAACGGTACCGATGAGCTTGACCTTCTCGGACTTTTTAAGCTGACCGATGGCGTTGAGCGCCTCCTCGCGCTTGGTGAAATCCTCACGCACCACGAACAGCGTGCCGTCGGTCAGGCTGGCAATCTCGGCAGCATCGATGAAGGTGCCGACCGGGGGAGCATCAAAGATGACGTACTGGAACTTGGCGGACAGCGCCTTTACCAGCTTGGCAAAGCGGTGAGAGACGATGATGTCGGCAGGATTGGGAATATGCGGCTCGGCATCGAGGAAGTAGAAGTTCTTCTGACCCGTCTCGACAATTGCCTGGTCAATGGAGATCTGCTCGGAAAGGACCGCATAGAGTCCGCCGCGCGAACGAACGCCGAGCATATCGGAAAGGGACCTGCGGCGCATATCGGCCTCGACCAGAAGCACGGACTTGCCGCTCGTGGCGATTGCCTGAGCAAGGTTAATGGAAACCGTAGACTTGCCCTCGTTGGGAATCGAGGAGGTAACGGTGATGGTGCGGATGGGGTCGTCCACGCTCGCAAAGCGGATGTTGGCCAGAAGGGTCTTGGCGGCATTCTGTACAACGAGCTTGTCGGTGTTCTTTGCCTTAGCCATGCCTATTTACCACCTTTCATAGCCGGAATTCGGCCAACAACGGGAATGCCCAGGAGCTCTTCTGCCTCTTCGGCACCGCGGATGCGGGTATT
>USJB01000041.1 GCA_900554905.1 uncultured Collinsella sp.
AAAAGCCCTGAGCATCGACAAGTTCATGCTCTTTCCAAAACCCTCGGGTCGACAGCACACCACAACGGACGCGTCGCAGTCCAACACATCGGCAATAAACATGGTCTTGTCGACCAGCGTGCAGCAACCAAGAGCCTCCGCATAGTCGTGCATGCCAATGGGCAAAGCCGCATCGTCGGCACAGCCGATCAAACGCACGCCAAAGCCGTCAGCACAACCATTATTTGCCTGTTCAGACACCAAAACGTTCCCCCTAAATCGCAACACGATGACAATTGTAATGACCGCCTCGCGCGTACCGATGTCGCCGCGCAAACATATCGGGCAACGGTAGCAACAAGAGGTGTGAGGGGGCACAACTAATCGTTGCACAACAAAACGGGGCCCGATACATTCGCACCGGACCCCGTCCCGACTATTTAGTTATCTGGCAACTGAGAGCCTACTCCTCAGAGTCGTCCTCTCCAGAAGCTTTCTTCTGCTGATAGAGCTTATGCTTACCACTTACGATAGACGTAGCGCCCAGCGTGGCCAAGCTCGCGCTGGCAAGGCTCGCCATCACAATCAGATCGCCCGTCTTGGGCATGTTACCGCCCGAAGTCTTAGTCGTTGTAGTAGTGGTTGTAGTGGTCACCGTCTTGGAGTCATTTTGCTCTTGGTTCTGGTTGTCGGTGTTGCCCTTACTGCTGTCCTCGCCCTGCTGCTTTCCGTCCTCGGTCTTGTCCTTGTTCTTGTCCTTCTCCTCAGATTCAGACTTCTTGCTCTCGTCCTTCTTCTGACCGGACTTGTCGCCCTTCTCATCAGAGCTAGGACCCTTATCGGATTCAGCCTTCTCGGAAGCCTTGTCCTTTGAGTCGCCCTTTGCGGCCTCGGTCTTTTCCATGGAAACCTGATCAGAGTTGTCCTTGTTCTGAGTCGAGCCATTATTGACGCCAGCCATCAGCGAAGAGCCCAACGTAGAACCAAGCTGCACGGAGAAAGAAGGCTTCTTGTCCGGCGAAGCAACGGGAGCGTCCGGCGCCTTATTCGAGTCGTCCTTGGAAGCATCGGAATCAGGGGTTGCGTCAGAGCCGGAGCCGTTGTTAGAGCCGATGCCAACGGACGAATCGCTCGAGCCGGTGAATGAGTTAGAGGTGTCAGCGTCGGTCGAACCAGAAACGTCGCTGTCCGTATTGCCGGCAGAGCTTGGAGACGAATCACCCGCAGCAGAGCCGTTCGAATCGGAGCCGTTCGAGGTAGAGCCGTCGTTGGTAGTGCCACCAGCAGAGCCATTACCATCAGCATCGGTCGAGGGCGCATCCATCCTGTCATCGTTGGCATCGTCACTCGAGTCGTCATTCGAATCAGGTGTCGGCGAGGGCGCCGGTGTGGGCTCGGGCTGCACGGGCGTCGCAGCGGCTGCCTCGTCCTCAGCGATATAAACCAAGCAGTCCTTCAGCTCATTCTTATAACGATTCTTCCAGCCCTCATGATACTGGGGCTGACTCGAAAACTTAGTGGCGACATTGTTGACCACACTATTGGAGAGCGCCGTCACAAACTCGCGATCGGACATATCGTTGGAAAGATTCGCCCAGCGGAAGAAGTCCCTGCAACCACCGGTGCCGCACATGTTGGTGATGCTCCACACCATGCCCTTGACGCAATCGGCGCGGCCCGAAATATCAATGCCCAGGCCGCTCTTGAGCCACGCCTCGGTCACCGCATAGTACGAGTTGTACGCGTATGCATCCTGCAGCGCCGAGAACTCAGCCGGATCGGTGTTATACGCACCCAGGAAAGCCTCTTGCGCAATGCGGCCCAGCTCCGTGAGCTGGCCGTTCTCGTACATGGAGTTGCTCGAGTTGGAGATCTCGCTGCCGCGATCGATCGCGGGCTTAAGCATGGCGTACTTTTCGGGGTTGTAGTTATAGACCTGCCTCATAAACGGAATGAGCGACCAACGACGGTCGAACTGGTAATAACCCAGCGCGTTATAGCCGTCGCCATACGAAAAGCCCTGGTTATAGTTGCCATGGCTCTCATATTTGGTGAAGTACTTCATCTCGTCGGTCACATTGACAAACGAAACACCCTGAACCGACCTCAGCACGCCCGAGAAGGACTGCTGGGTGTAGAGGCCCTTATCGATATCGGTGGCATCCGAGGCAACGCCCGGCGTGGGCTCCTCGGCTATAGCGGTTGCGGGTGCGGCAACGGCGCCAAACGAAAGCGCCAGCGTCAGGCCCGCGACAATAGCAGAATGCTTGGGCTGCATAAGATCCTCCCTGCATTGGTGTAGTTAAAGTGCAGTTTGCAAAGATAAAACTAAGTATTGCAGCTCGCCCGTTGTTGCACAACAACCCCTCGGTAAACGGCAACAACCCTCCGCGAAATCTTAAGGAATTGCGCTCAACCTACAGCTTAATGTCAAAGTTGATTTCGGGGACGGCGGCTAGGTCGGCCAACGTCACGCCGTCGACGTATTTTTCGATCACGTCGTCCAGACCGCGCCAGAACTTGACGGTCGAGCACAAATCGCTACGGGTGCAGCTGTTGTCGATGCCATCGCACGCCACCGGAGCCGTGCTGCCCTCAACGGCACGCAGGATGTCGCCGGCGCGCACCTCGGCGGGGTCCTTGGCCATCATGTAGCCGCCGCCCTTGCCGCGCACGCTCTTAAGCAGGCCAGCCTTCATAAGCGGACGAACCAGCTGCTCCAAGTACTTTTGTGAGATATGCTCGCGGTCGGCGACCTCGCGAAGGGCAATCTTGCCCTCGGCGTCACCGAGCGCCGCGATATAAATCATCAGTCGGAGGGCATAGCGGCCCTTAGAAGAAATGAGCATACCTACCCTTCCATAACGCTGGGGACAAGCAGTACCGATGAATTTGTCCCACAATCTGAAAAGTCGAGTGGATTAGTCGGGTTTTCCCTTGACTAACGCCGAACCCATAGTAACTTTATTCCGAGAAGATTCCTAGGGTTTAGTACACCTATGAGTACACCATATACAGAGAGGGACAGCATGAGCGCAAATCCGCTGCTTTCCATCGAAGGTCTGACCGCCTCCGTGGACGAGAAGACCATCCTCCACAACGTCAACCTCAACGTCGCCGCCGGCGAGACCCACGTGCTGATGGGACCCAACGGCGCCGGCAAGTCCACCCTCGGCCACCTGGTCATGGGCGACCCCGTCTATACCGTCAATGACGGCCGCATCGTCTTTGACGGCCAGGACATCACCGAGCTCACCACCGACAAGCGCTCGCGCGCCGGCCTGTTCCTGAGCTTCCAGGCCCCGGTCGAGATTCCGGGCGTGCCGCTGTCGAGCTTTTTGCGTGCCAGCATCGCCGGCCGTCCCGGCCTGGAGATGAAGGGCAAGGAGTTCCGCCGTCGCGTCAAGGAGCTCGCGGCCGAGCTCAACATGGATACCGCCTACCTCAACCGCGAGTTGGGCGTAGGCTTCTCGGGCGGCGAGAAGAAGAAGGTCGAGATGCTCCAGCTTCTGCTGCTGCAGCCCAAACTCGCCATCCTGGACGAAACCGACTCCGGCCTGGACGTCGACGCCCTGTCCACCGTCAGCCACGGCATGGACGCGTACCGCAAGAGCTGCGACGGCTCCATGCTCATCATCACGCACAACACGCGCATCCTGGAGCACCTGAATGTCGACCGCGTCCACGTTATGGTCAAGGGCCACATCGTACGCGAGGACGACGCCTCGCTCATTCCCTGGATCGACAAGAACGGTTTTGAGACCTTCGAGCGCGAGGCCGCCGAGCAGCGCGCCCAGGTCGAGGCCGCCGCTGCCGAGCAGCAGGCGTAAAGGGGCGACGCAATGACCAAGAACCGCACCGAGGTCGCGGACATCGACCGCAGCCTCTACGACTTCACCTATGGCGAGGAGGGATTCGAGCGCCTCGACGCCGGCATCACGCCCGACATCGTGCGCGAGATCAGCGCCAAGAAGGACGAGCCGCAGTGGATGCTCGACCTGCGCCTCAAGTCCCTCGAAATCTTCAACCGTTTCCCGGATCCGACGTGGGGCCCCTCCATCGAGGGCTTGGACATGGACAACATCGTCACCTACGTCAAGCCCAACACCGACCAAAAACACGACTGGGAGTCGGTGCCCGACGACATCAAGAACACCTTTGAGCGCCTGGGCATCCCCGAGGCCGAGCGCAGCTACCTGGCAGGCGTCGGCGCGCAGTACGACTCCGAGCTGGTCTACCACAACATGCAGGACACCGCGTCCAAGATGGGCATCGTCTACTCCGGCATCGAGGAGGCCCTGCACGACCCGCAGTGGGAACCGCTCATCCACGAGAAGTTTATGACGCTCATCCCGCCCACCGACCACAAGTTTGCGGCCCTGCACGGCGCCGTGTGGTCGGGCGGCTCGTTTGTCTACGTGCCCAAGGGCACCAAGCTCGACTTCCCGCTGCAGAGCTACTTCCGCCTTAACGCCAAGGGCGCCGGCCAGTTTGAGCACACGCTCATCATCGTCGAGGACGACGCCGACCTGCACTTTATCGAGGGCTGCTCCGCGCCCAAGTACAACGTGGCAAACCTCCACGCCGGCGCCGTCGAGCTCTTTGTGGGCAAGCGCGCGCACCTGCGCTACTCGACCATCGAGAACTGGTCCAAGAACATGTACAACCTCAACACCAAGCGTGCGCGCGTGGACGAGGACGGCGACATCGAGTGGATCAGCGGCTCCTTCGGCAGCCACGTGGGCTACCTCTACCCCATGAGCGTGCTCAACGGCCGCCGCGCCCGCTCGAGCTTTACCGGCATCACCTTTGCCGGTGCCGGCCAGAACCTCGACACCGGCTGTAAGGTCGTACTCAACGCGCCTGAGACCTCGGCGACCGTCGAGACCAAGGGCATCTCCAAGAGCGGCGGCATCCAGACCTTCCGTAGCTCTATCGTGGCCACGCCCAAGGCCGAGGGCTCCAAGGCAACCGTAAGCTGCCAGTCGCTGATGCTCGACGACCAGAGCCGCTCCGACACCATCCCCGCCATGGATATCCGCGCCAAGAACGTCGACATCGGCCACGAGGCCACCATCGGACGTATCGGCGACGACAAGGTGTTCTACCTGATGAGCCGCGGCATCCCGGAGGAAGAGGCCCGCACCATGATCGTCAACGGCTTTGCCAACCCGGTCTCCAAGGAGCTGCCGCTTGAGTACGCCGTCGAGATGAACAACCTGATCAAGCTCGAGATGGAAGGAGCGATCGGATAATGAAACAGGAAACCAACACCGCTGCTACCACGCTCGAGCAGGTCAACGCGATGCCCGCAGCAACTTGGGGCTGGTTGAAAATGAACCAGACCAAGCTCGAGCTTTCCGACGAGCTTGTCATCGCTCCCGCCGAGGCCGTTGAGGTCGAGGGCCTGGATGAGCAGTTTGCCGGCTCGGCCGACGCCTTCGACGCCGCCATGGAAGCCATGGCCGAGCGCTTCCCCGAGCGCCGCGCCTCCGCCCCCGGCGATGCCGCCGACCGCGCCCGCATCACGCCCGAGACCGAGCTCGACGTGCCCGCCACCTCCTTCTACCAGGCCGGCGCCATCAAGCTCGAGGAGGAGCTCTCCCCTGCTGAAGCCTTCGAGACCGGCATGGGCGAAGCTGCCTACACCTACTTGGCCGACCACGCCACCAAGCGCATCGTCATCGATGTGCCCGCATACCAGCACGCCACGGTTACCGTGCGCGTGAGTGGCGTCGACACTGCCACGGCCATCGCCGCCATCGATGTCGTCGCCCGTCCGCAGGCAACGCTCGATCTGCAGATCGCCCTGGACTCCCCCGTTGCCGGCGAAGGCGTCGTGGGCTCCGTGCTGCGCGTGTGCGCCCACGAGTACGCCACCGTCAACGTGACCTGCACGCAGACGCTCGACGATAGCTGGATCGCGCTCGACGACACCGGCCTGTTCCTGGACGAGGGTGCGCGCGTCAACGTGCAGCACACCGTCCTGGGTGCCGGCGCCAGCGCCACCGGCCTTGCCGGCGACCTGCTGGGCGATACCGCCAAGGTCACCATCGATACTGACTACCTGGGCGCCCGCGAGCAGGTGCGCGACTTTAACTACGAGCTGCGCCACCGCGGCCGCAAGACCGAGTGCGAGATTGACGCCAACGGCGTGCTGACCGGCACGTCCAAGAAGGTCTACCGCGGCACCATCGACCTCGTGCACGGCTGCAAGGGTGCAACCGGCACCGAGCGCGAGACGGTGCTTTTGGCCAACAAGGGCGTCGACAACAAGACCGTTCCCGTCATTCTCTGCGACGAGGACGACGTCGCCGGCAACCACGGCGCCACCATCGGCCACGTCCGCGACGAGCAGCTGTTCTACCTCGCCTGCCGCGGTCTTGACCAAAACGCCGCCGAGGACCTGTTCATCCGCGCCAAGCTGGAGGACGCCGCGCTTTCCGCGACCGACGAGCGCACCCGCGCCGCCGTCGTCCGCTTGGGCAACAACCTGATCGACAACTTTGAAGAGGAGCTCGCATGATCGACACCGAGCACGTTAAATGCGATACCTGCACTGCCCCCGAGCCCATGGAGCTCGACGCCAGCGACGAGGCTTCGCGCGGCTGGCCCACCGTAGACATCGAGACCAACCCCTACAAGGCGCATTTCCCGCTCTTCCAGCAGCACCCCGAGATCGCCTTCCTCGATAGCGCCGCCACCGCGCAGCGCCCTGCCTGTGTGCTCGACGCCGAGCGCGACTTCTATCAGCGCATGAACGCCAACCCCCTGCGCGGCCTGTACTCGCTGTCCGTCGAGGCCACCGACGCCATCGCGAAGGTCCGCCAACAGATCGCCGACCTCATCGGCGCCGCCCAGGCCAACGAGGTCGTCTTCACCCGCAACACGAGCGAGTCGCTCAACCTGGTCGCCAAGAGCTTTGCGCCCACGGTGCTGGAGCCCGGCGACGAGGTCGTCATCACCATCATGGAGCACCACTCTAACCTGATCCCGTGGCAGCAGGTCTGCCGCGAAACCGGCGCCAAGCTCGTCTACCTCTACCCCACTAAGACCGGCCAGCTCATCACCGAGGAGGTTCTTGCCAAGGTTGGTCCCAAGACCAAGATTCTGGCCGTGGGTCAGGTTTCTAACGTGCTGGGCGTCGAGAACCCGGTCAAGAACCTCGGCAAGCTCGTCCACAAGTACGGCGGCTATCTGGTCGTCGACGGCGCGCAGTCGCTGCCGCACATGCCGGTCGATGTGGCCGACCTGGGAGCCGACTTCTTTGCCTTTAGCGCACACAAGGCCATGGGCCCCATGGGCATCGGCGTGCTGTGGGGCAAGATGGACCTGCTCAACGCCATGCCGCCCATGCTCACCGGCGGCGAAATGATCGACTCTGTCACCGAGCAGGACGCCGTCTGGGCGCCCGTCCCCGAGAAGTTCGAGGCCGGCACGCAGGACGCCGCCGGCATCTTCGCCACGGGCGCGGCACTCGACTACCTGGTCAACACGGTGGGTTACGAGAACATTCAGGCCCGCGAGCAGGCACTCGTCCACTACCTGATGGGCGAACTCATGCAGCTCGACTTTGTCCAGATCATCGGCTCCATCTATTGGGACAACCACCACGGCGTCGTGAGCTTTAACGTCAAGGGCATCCACCCGCACGACGTCGCGAGCATCATGGACATGGACGGCGTCTGCATCCGCGCCGGCCACCACTGCGCGCAGCCGCTGCTTACCTGGCTGGGCGTCGAGAACCTTGCCTGCTGCCGCGCCAGCGTGGCCTTCTACAACGACAAGGCTGACATCGACAAGTTCATCGCAGGACTGCATCACGTTTGGAGCACGTTCAATGGGTAATCTGTACACCTCCACCACATTTATGGAGCACAACTCGCACCCCGACTACAAGTACGAGATGGATGCTCCCACGCACGAGCACGACGGCATCAACCCCAGCTGCGGCGACGAGCTCACCCTGCAGCTGCGCGTCGAGAACGGCGTGATCGAGGAGGCCTCCTTTACCGGCCACGGCTGCGCCATCAGCCAGGCCAGTGCCGACATCATGGCCGATCTCATCACCGGCGAGACCGTCGAGGAAGCTCGCCGCCTGGCAGAGCTCTTCCTCGCCATGATCCGCGGCGAGCAGCTTTCCGAGGAGGACCTGGAAGATCTGGACGAGGCCGCCCAGCTCCAGGACATCTCGCACATGCCCGCCCGCGTCAAGTGCGCCGAGCTCGCCTGGCGCACCCTCGACGGCATGCTCGAGGGGCGAAATAATCAGTAGTACTTGTCCCAAATCTTAAGATTTTTGTTGGCCGAATCGCTTGACAAGAGTGGTTCGGCCATTTTCTATTCCGAGAGCTCAGTCTGTGCCTTCACCCGCGCATAAGCGCGCACGATGCGAGAGACGGTACTTTTGCCAATCCCGGTATACCGCTCAATCTGGCGCACCGTGAAACCGACATCGTGCAATCCAACAATAACGGTATCACGCTGCGCAGGCGGTGCGTCTTTAACCCCATGGAGCGGAGCCCCGAGGCTCTTCGCCAACTTGTCGGCAAAGGCGTGGCGTTCCCACTCTGTCTCTTTCATATCGCGCAGCGCCGGTTCGCCGCTGTCGGGCGTCGAAAGCGAATAGGCAGCAAAGGCCTCGGCAGAACCAAAAAGCTCAAGCACACAAGAAGGATCAGAAAATCCCCTCGCGACATCAGCCGCGTCACCGTCGTAAGCGCACAAATGCTCCGGAAAGCTGCTCCAGGGATAACGCTCAATGAGACTGATGCCCGCCTCCTGCGGATCGGCGTGAACGGAGCGAATAGCCTCCATCACCTGCCAGTCGGTATCGAGCGAGCGCCGGTCAAAACGGTTCTGGAACAGATGCCCTGTGCGCCCCGTGCGTTT
>USJB01000042.1 GCA_900554905.1 uncultured Collinsella sp.
CTGCACCTGCGCGGCCGGGACCTTGCGCCCGAAAGCCGCAAGGCGCTGGAATTCGCTGTTCTGGGGGCCCATGCCGCCCGCGTGAACAAAGCGGAGAACGAACACCTGCTCTGTGCCATGCTGGAAGATACCGCCTGCACGGCCAGCGTGTGGCTGGCGGGCCTTGGGCTGGAAGTTCCACGCGCCGCGCGGGAATGCCGCCAGCTTTCCGGCCAGCTGGTTTTGCCCAGCAGCCCCCGCATGAGCAGTACCCGCGGCAGCCGCCCCAGTGAGAAATATGGCCGTGACCTGACCCGCCTTGCGCAGGAAGGCCAGCTGGACCCCGTACTTTGCCGGGATGATGAGCTGGAACGCATGATCGAAATTTTGTGCCGCCGCCAAAAGAATAACCCATGCCTTTTGGGGGAGCCGGGCGTGGGCAAAAGCGCCCTGGCCGAAGCCCTGGCCCAGCGCATTGCCGCCGGGCAGGTAACGCCCAGCTTAAAGGGCAAGCGGGTGCTGGCGCTGGATATGGCGTCCATGGTGGCGGGCACCAAGTACCGCGGCGAGTTCGAGGACCGCTTGAAGGCCGTGCTCAAGGAGGTTCAAAAATCCGAAGGCAAGGTCATCCTGTTCATCGATGAGCTCCACACCATCGTGGGCGCGGGTGCCACCGAGGGCTCTATGGACGCCGGCAATATCCTCAAGCCGGCGCTCGCCCGTGGCGACCTGCACGCGATCGGCGCGACCACGCTCGACGAATACCGCAAGTACATCGAGAAGGACGCGGCGCTCGCCCGTCGTTTCCAGACCGTGATGGTCTCCGAGCCCACCGTCGAGGACACCATCTCGATCCTGCGTGGCCTCAAGGAGAAGTACGAGATCTTCCACGGTGTGCACATCACCGATAGCGCGCTCGTGGCCGCTGCTGACCTCTCCGATCGCTATATCGCCGACCGCTTCCTGCCCGACAAGGCCATCGACCTGGTCGATGAGGCGGCAAGCCGCCTGCGCATGGAGCTCGACAGCATGCCGGTCGAGATCGACGCCACCACGCGTCAGCTCACCCAGCTGCAGATCGAGGAGCAGGCACTCATGAAGGAGACCGACGACGCCTCCAAGGAGCGTCTGGAGGCCCTGCGCCAGGAGATTGCCGAGGTTCAGGAAAAACTCAACGTGCAAAAGGCCGGCTGGCTCAACCAAAAGAACGCCATCGACCACGTGCAGGAGCTCAAAGGACAGCTCGACGAGGCCAAGAGCGAAGAGGAGCGCGCGACGCGCAACGGCGACCTGGGCCGTGCGTCCGAGCTGCGCTACTCCGTGATTCCGGGCCTGCAGCAGCAGATTCAGGATTCCGAGGCCGCGCTCGAGGCACAAAAGCAGCAGAACGGCGAGGGCCTCAACGAACAGGTGACCTCCGATGAGATCGCCGAGGTCGTGAGCGCCTGGACCGGCGTGCCCGTGTCCAAGATGATGCAGGGCGAGCTCGACAAGTTGAAGGGCCTGGAGGGCGAGCTGCATAAGCGCGTCATCGGTCAGGACGAGGCCGTCTCCGCCGTCGCCGCGGCCGTGCGCCGCAGCCGTGCGGGTCTCTCCGATCCGGACAAGCCCATCGGCAGCTTCTTCTTCCTGGGCCCCACCGGCGTGGGCAAGACCGAGCTCGCCAAGGCGCTAGCCGAGTGCCTGTTCGATGACGAGCGCGCGCTCGTGCGTATCGACATGTCCGAGTACATGGAGAAGTTCAGCGTCCAGCGTCTGATCGGTGCGCCCCCGGGATACGTGGGTTACGACGAGGGCGGTCAGCTCACCGAAGCCGTGCGCCGTCGTCCGTACTCCGTGATCTTGCTCGACGAGATGGAGAAGGCTCATCCGGATGTCTTTAACGTGCTGTTGCAGGTGCTCGACGACGGCCGTCTGACCGATGGCCAGGGTCGCCAGGTGTCCTTCAAGAACACGATTATCATCATGACGTCCAACGTGGGCTCCAAGGCCATCGCCGATCTGTCCGGTAAGGACGAGGAGGAGATGCGCCATCAGGTCGACGCCGCCATGGCTCAGACCTTCCGCCCCGAGTTCCTCAACCGTATCGACGATATCGTGGTGTTCCATCCGCTCGGCATGGCGCAGATCGAGAAGATCGTCGACATCCAGCTTGCCGACGTCCGCGCGCGTCTGGCCAAGGAGCGCATGACGCTTGCCATCACCCCGGCGGCCAAGCAGATGCTCGCCGTGGGCGGCCTGGACCCCGTGTTCGGTGCCCGTCCGCTCAAGCGTCTGGTCCAGCGCGAGGTCGTGGACGCCATCGCCGCCGCCATCATCGACGGCACGGTGCGCGAGGGCGATCAGGTGACGGTCGATGTCGACAAGGACGGCGGCTTTACCGTCGTGTGCGACAACACGCCGGCGGCCACCTACGAGGTTCCCGACGCCGAGTAGATTTTTGGGACATGCCTTAAAATCTGCCAGCCGTCTCTAAACGCCAAGGGCGGCGGATCCAATTGGGTCCGCCGCCCTTTTTCGTGCGACAATCGATGTTGTTGAACGTGAGTGCATGGCAAGGAGCTATACAGATGATAGACAAGAGCAAGACAAACACGCCGGCGACCGATGCCGCACCCGCCGCACCCAAGCCTGCGCCTAAGCCGGCGCCCAAGCCGCGCGACCCCTACATCCGTGCCGAGAACGAGGACGACGACGGCTACGATCCCTACAGCGATCGCCGCCCCGAGCGTGAGCCGATGTTCGAAGCCGATCCGTGGCGCTGAGTGCCACCCAAAAGGCCACCAATAAGTTGCGGCGAAATAGGGATTGTTTTGCGGTTTGACCAGCAAAAACAGTCCCTATTTCACCGCAACTGCGTTAGGGATGTGGGTGTTGGGTGGCTGTCTTCGGGCCGGCTAGTCTTGGGCCTTGATGCTCGGCATCAGAATCTGGGCGAGGTAGTCGGTCTCGAGTTTGGTCGCGGCGTCGGCTTTGCCGTCTTTGCCGACCAGTACGTTCTTGATCTGGCTATAGGTGTAGCGGTTGCCGGTCGTGAGCTCGACAAGCTCAATCGCCGTATCCATGGGGTAGGTCGACACGGGGTCTTGCGTCCGTCCGTTGATGGTCTGGGGCACCACGTACGGATAGACGGGGCCGCTGGCGTAGACGGTATAACCGTTGCCTAGATTGGCCGCACCCAAAACCGTATCGCCCTCATCGGGCGTAAAGCTCTCGCCCTCGCGCACCGCGACGAGCGTCACGAGCGGTGTGTTGGCGTCATCGCCCAGATAGATGCACAGTGTGCTGCCGTTTTGCCAAGTCTCGACCTTGTCGTACCACTCGACGGGGATATCGAGCTGGTAGAGGTCGGTTGCCTTGTGACGGGCGTCGGCATCATGGGCCGCCTGTGCCTTTTGCGCGCTCACGGCATTGACGGCGGCGTCGCGCCGCGCGGTTGCCGCCTGCTGGAGCACCTTGGCGGTGGCGGCGGAGCTCGCGCCGCCTTCCTCGGCATACTTGGCGGCGGCATCGATTTGGTCGTCAGTCACCGTGTCGGCCGAAGGCACCTTGAGCTTAAAGGTGGCCTGGGCACTCAAATCCTGCCCATCGCTCTTAATGGTGACCTGCGCCTTGGTGGTCGGCACGGTATAGACGGTGCCGTCGGACGCGATGGGGGAGGCGGCAATAGAGAGCGTGTAGTCACCGGGTAGCAGTTTGATGCCACGGCCGTGCTCGTCAACATAGAGTGTTTCGCTCACGGAGGATCCGTCAGAATCCTGGCCACTCACTTGTACGGGAATCTTGGAGCCGGCGGAACAGTCGAGCCCCGCGGCATGTACGCCAATCTGCACCGACATCATGGTATGGGCGTTTGCGGCAACCACGGCGGCCTGCTCTTGCCGGTATCCGTTCCAGGCTGCGTAGCCTGCGCCGCCGGCGACGAGCGCGACGGCCACAACGCCGGCAACCATCAGGTTGCGGCGCTTGGGCGACATCTTGCGATGACGAACCTCGGCTTCGCGTGCCGAAGGAACGGATGGTAGGGGAATATCGCCCATGGCGATGGTCTCGTCCACGGCAGGTGCAGAGCCTAAGCCAGGGAGCTCGCGGGTCAGCGAATCTTCGGCCGGCAAGCTGTCGAGCAAGATGGTTTCCTCGCTCGTGTCGGATTCGGGCTGGTCGTCGGCCTCGCATTCGGTGTCTTCGTGATCTGCCTCATCCTCGGCAGGCTCAACGTCGCCTGCATCCTGATCATCGGATTGCGCCTCGGTTTCCGGCTCATCCTGCACATCAACGCCCGAATCGTCAAACGCAATCTCATCGAGTGAAATCCGGTCTAAGCTCTCCAAGGCCTCAGCGCAAGCTTCTGCATCTTGGGCCGCATCCTCTTGGCCCATCGTCTCATCATTCATACATCCCCCAAGCTCAATATCGGGACAACACTGTACCCAAAAATGGAGCCATATAAAGCGCGTATGAAATATAAGATTTGATTTAACCTGAGCGCATCGTTCGGCCGCATCCTCGCGGCAGCAAAAGGCCCCCGGAACGCGAACGAATCACATTCCGGGGGCTCTACAATGCGTTGAGTTGCGCGGAGCCGGCTATGCTGCTTCGTGCTCAAGCGATGTCTGCGCCAGGCGCGTTACTCGGCGTGTGCGTAATCCACCTTGGCGCGGCGAGCGGTAGCCTTCTCCCAATCGCTGGTGCCCTCAAAGACATCCTGCTTGTAGGGATTGCGGCCGAGCTTCTTGGCACGGTAGGCGACGTAGATGATCGCGGCGACGTTGGCGACCAGCGCGGCGACCGAGACCGCGGTGGCGGCGCCGGGATCGAGCGTGGAGTGCGTCACAAAGATGGACTCCTCCTGGAAGTACGGGAACACCTGGGCAAACATGCACCAAATGGCCAGCGTAAAGGCGCGGTTCTGGATCCAGCCGCCCTTGTTCCAGATAAAGGCGGCGACAGTGGGCGCCAGCAGCAGCGCAAAGCCGCAGAACCAGGAGTGGGTGGGCAGGCAGTTGTAGGTGTAGCAGAAGTTCCAGATATCGTAGGCGATGATGTAGACCCAGGTCATATCGGGCCACAGCATGTCGGTCTGATCCTCGGAGGCGTAGACGCTCCACCAACCGGTCATGCAGAAGATGTTGATAATACCGGCGATGCCGTTGAACACGTTGTTCCAGCCGGCCAGCTGCGTAGCACCTTCGGAGGTGACCCAGGTGGACTCGCCCAGGACAAAGAAGTGATAGGCGCTCTCGAAGTCGGATACGACGGCAATCATGATGTTGATGGCGACGATCACAAACGGCCACGCGCGGAACCAATGCGCCTTGCCGATCTTGCCCCACTGGTACTTAATGGCAATGAAGCCCCAGCAACCAGCCAGCGCCGCGTATACCTTGGCGTAGTGGAACCAGCTGTTCTGGTACACATGGGTGGGGTTGGTGAGCGCCCACTCGGCACCCTGCGAGACGCCGATGGCGATGGCGACGCAGTAGATGGTCATGGCCAGCGGAGCCACGCCAAAGATGATTGCTGCGCCCAGCTTGGTGCGGCGGCCGACCTCGTTGAGCACGATCAGGCCAATAAAGACCATGGCCCAGCCGGCCCAGTGGATAAGGGTATCGCTACCCCAAACATCGAACAGCATGCTGCTCTCCTTTCACACGCCCGCGGCCCCTCTTCTGATCGCGGGCAGTTTGGCCAAATGTCGTCAGTTCTGGGGCTTGCGCTCCGGATACTTGGCGGTATAGCCCTCGATGTGGAGCGTCGAGGCGATGATTTCCTTGACCGTCTCGTCGGGCACATCGGGGTGCGTGCGGATATACATCAAAAGACCCATGATGAGGGTGTAGAACGTCTCGTAGACATGGTCGATGCGTAGCTCATGATGGGCGACAAAATCCACTACGGTGGTGTCGCAGATATACTGCGCCACGCGCTGGACCACGTTGTGCAAAAAGCCGCCGTAGAGCGCGCCGCTGTTGGAGGTCAGAGTGTGCGGCAGTTCGTGACCGCTGGCGACCAGACGCTTAAAGAGCGGCGCGACAGTGTCGAGCGCGCCCTCGATATCGCCGACGGTGCGGTTGGCATTCCACTGCTCGAGCTCGGAGATAAAGCCGTCGATCGCCTCGTCCATAACGGCGGTGACGGCGGCGTCCATGTCGGCGAAGTAGTGGTAGAACAGCGAGCGCGTGCAGCCGGCTCGCTTGGTCACGGCCGATACCGATAGGTGGGACACGCCCAGCTCGGAGCTTACGGTGCGCACGGCATCGAGGATCTCGCGACGGCGCTCGTCGCCCGTCAGGCGCTTTGCCGCGCTATCGGATGCGGGGACGGCATCGACCACAGAGGTACCTGCTGTGTTGTTGCCCATGTTTTGCCGCCTTTCATCCTCTTTTGCCTGACCGTTCGCCTAACAGTCTTGAATATTGTTGACGGTTCGTCAATACTGTTTTTGACACAATGTCAACAATAACGGGTGAACGGCGTGGGGGCATGTCGAGCCCGTAAAAAGAGGGGCGCTGCGTGCCTGCCGGGCTGCGGCAAGAGAAGGGACGACTATGATTCTCAACGGACCGGGGATTAGCTACACCGAGCCCGATATCGGTGCGGAGTTTGTGCCGCCGCTGCCGGAGCATCCGCGCGAGGCCATCGTCAAACTGTGCGAGCACTGCACCAACCGTCTGTTGCACCGCGACGAGCTGCTGGGCTACGAGTACTGGTCGTTTGCCGAGGCCGCAACCGACGAGCAGGCCGAAGTGCTCTGCAAGATGAAGATGCGCCGTCCCTATACGCTGCCCGAGATGGTCAAGCTCGCCGGCATGCCCGAGGCCCAGATCGAGAAGATGCTCGACGACATGAGCTACACGGGTCTGCTCGAGTACAACTGGGAAAATCCCGAGCGCGCCAAGCAGTGGGTGCTGCCCATGCTGGTGCCGGGTTCCGCCGAGTTCCTCAACATGCGCGTGAGCCAGCTCGAGGAGCACCCGGTCTATGCCAAGTTCTTTGAGCAGGCGTCCAAGGGACCGCTGTCCAAGGCCACGCCGATGGTGCCGCCCGGAGGCGCCGGTATCGGCATGCACGTCATTCCGGTCGAGAAGGCCATCGATGCCGCGAGCACGTCGGTGCCTATTGAGCATATCGAGCATTGGCTCGACAAATACGATGGCAAATATGCCGCTAGCACCTGCAGTTGTCGCGCGAGCCGTCGCGTGATGGGCGAGGGTTGCGCCGACGACCCGGCCGACTGGTGCATCGCCGTGGGCGATATGGCCGACTACGTGGTCGAGACCGATCGTGGCCATTACGTGACCCGCGACGAGGTCTACGACATCCTGCGCCAGGCCGAGGACAACGGCTTTGTGCACCAGATCACCAACATTGACGGCGAGAACAAGATCTTCGCCATCTGCAACTGCAACGTCAACGTGTGCTACGCCCTGCGCACCTCGCAGCTGTTCAACACGCCCAACCTGTCGCGCTCGGCCTATGTCGCCAAGGTCGAGAAGGACAAGTGCGTGGCCTGCGGTCGCTGCGTTGAGGTGTGCCCGGCCGGCGCCGCCAAGCTGGGCCAGAAGCTCTGCAGCAAAAAGGCCGGCGGACAGGTGCCCGAGTATCCGCGCCAGGAGCTGCCCGATGCCACCAAGTGGGACCACACCAAGTGGTCGCCCAACTACCGCAACGACAACCGCATCGAGACGCATGAGTCCGGCACCGCTCCCTGCAAGACGGCCTGCCCCGCGCACGTTGCCGTTCAGGGCTATTTGAAGCTCGCGGCTCAGGGTCGCTATGACGAGGCGCTGGCGCTCATCAAGCGTGAGAACCCGCTGCCCGCCATCTGCGGCCGCGTGTGCAACCGCCGCTGCGAGGATGCCTGCACTCGCGGCCGTGTGGACGCCGCCGTGGCCATCGACGAGGTCAAGAAGTTCATCGCCCAGCGCGATCTGGATGCCGCGACCCGCTACGTCCCGCCCGTGGTGACGCCGACGCGCGCTGGCGGTTTCGATCAGAAGATCGCCATCATCGGTGCCGGCCCGGCCGGTCTGTCCTGTGCCTTCTATCTGGCCGAGAAGGGCTACAAGCCCGTCGTCTTCGAGAAAAACGAGCGCCCGGGCGGCATGCTCACCTACGGCATTCCCAGCTTTAAGCTGCAGAAGGACGTCATTGAGGCCGAGGTCGAGATCATTCGCCTGATGGGTGCCGAGTTCCGCTATGGCGTGGAGGTCGGTCGTGATGTGACGCTCGACGAGCTGCGCGCGCAGGGCTTTAAGGCCTTTTACGTGGCCATCGGCTGCCAGGGCGGCCGCCTTGCCGGTATTCCGGGCGAGGATGCCGTGGACGTGACCGTGGCCGTCGACTTCCTTCGCGAGGTTAACAGCGGCAAGATCGATACCCTGTCCGGCCGCACCATTGTGGTGGGCGGCGGCAACGTGGCCATCGACGTTGCCCGCAACGCCTGCCGTCTGGGTTCCGAGCACGTTGAGATGTTCTGCCTGGAGAGCGAGGTCCAGATGCCCGCCAGCGAGGAGGAACGTCGCGAGGCCGTTGAGGACGGCGCTCACATCAGCTGCGGCTGGGGCCCCAAGGAGATTCACCTGGACGAGGCCGGTCGTGTGTGCGGTATCACCTTCAAGCGCTGCACGCGTGTCTTTGACGACGAGGGCCGTTTTGCGCCCGAGTACGACGAGAACGATCTGCGCCGTGTCGATGCCGACCGTGTCGTCATGTCGATTGGCCAGTCCATTGTGTGGGGCGACCTGCTGGCTGGCTCCAAGGTGGAGCTCGGCCGCGGCCAGGGCGCCCTTGCCGATCCCCAGACTTACCAGACCGCTGAACCCGACATCTTTGTGGGTGGTGACGTCTACACTGGCCCCA
>USJB01000043.1 GCA_900554905.1 uncultured Collinsella sp.
AGATCCCACTCTGGCTCCTCGACGACCGTCTTGCCGGCAGCGCCCGCATCGGCCGAGTCCTCATAGGGGTCTATCATCTCGGCAAGCCCCGCCCATACGCCGCGATCGGTCATACGGTTGAAGCCAGAAAAACGAACGAACGGTCCCCGGAAGCGCTCTCGCGCCTCGCGGGCATATGCCAGATTTGCACCGGCGCCCACCGGCTGCGACATCATAGAGACGCGAACCGTCAGCTCGCCAGATTCCTCACGGCGAGCCATTTCGTCGGCAAAGCCGTAGTAGTCATCAAACGCCATTTCCTTGATGGCGGTAACGCCACGCTCGTTAAGCATGCTCATGTAGTCCGAATACCCGGCACGCACCTCGGGCAGCGCGAGGAAATCGCTCATCATGCGCCAGATCTTCTCGGCATAGCACGCCTGGGGTGTAAAGCCGTATCGCGCACTGGCGGCAGCATTGAGAACGCAGGTCTCCGCTCCCGGTGTAAAGCAGACGACAGGGATATCGCCAAAACAATCGTCAAACACAGCTGCCGTATTTGCGTTCTCGGCATCCGATGCCAACGTTTCGGGTAGGTTGTGGCCAAAAACCGCCGCGCAATCCGGATGATCTTCTTTCCACGCACGCAAGAGCGACACAGCCTCTTTGGCATCAGCGATGCCGGACAGATCAGAACCCAACGTCCGCAGTGCCCAGCCCGTATAGAAGGTATGCACATCGATCAGGCCGGGCATGACGGTGCGGTCGCCCAGGTCAACTACCTCGTCCGCCTGGGTCAAATACGAAGCTACCTCGCACTTGGTGCCAACCGCCTCAATTCGATTGCCACGGACCGCTACGAAACCTTCAAACGGCAGGTCCCCCGTACCGGTAAAGACGCTCTTAGACGTCAGGACCGTTAAACGATCAGACATCACAACCACCTACACCGGAAGCATGCCAGAGATTGCCGTTACGATCAGGCCAAAGACGACCATGAAGATGAAGAACTTCCAAATGGTCTTCCACCATTGGCCAAACGAAATCTTAGCCACGGCAAGGCCGGCGACCGTCATGCCCGCCACGGGACTGATGGTGTTGATGGTTTGGTTGGCAAACTGGAGCGCGGTAACGGCGGCTTCGGGATTGAGGCCCATAAGCTCGGTCAGCGGACCCATGACGGGCATGGTGAGCGCCGCAAGTCCAGAGCTCGAGGGAACCAGCAAAGAGAGCAGGCCAAGGACGATATACATAAACGTGGTGTAGACGGCGGCAGGTGCACCGGCCAGTGCAGTAGCGAGCGCCTGGAGGATGGTGTCGATGATCATGCCACCCTCGGCGATGACCAGAATACCGCGCGCGATACCGATAACGACGGCAGCGTACGCAAAGTCGGCGAGACCCTTAACGAACTCCTCTGCGATCGTCTGCTGGTCAAGGCCGCCCAGGATACCGGCAAGCAAGCCCATGCCAAGGAACACGGCGGAAATCTGATTCATGTACCAGCCCTGGGTAACAAGACCCCAGACGATAATGCCCATACCGCAAGCAAAATCGATAAGCACGAGCTTCTGACGGATCGTGAACTCTTCCTCGATGGAGGCATCGGTCACGGAAAACTCAATACGCTTGAGCTTATCGTCCTCGTACACAATGGACGACTCGGGGTTTTTCTTGACACGCATGGCATAGCGCATGGCCCATGCGATACCGACGGCAGTGAAGATGACCCAAGAAACGGCGCGCAGCCACAGTTGCGGATTACCCTCGATGCCAATGATGCCTTGGGCGATCAAAACATTAAACGGGTCGATGGTCGAAGCACAATATCCCAGGTTAGGACCAAGGAAGCAGATGATGAATGCCGTCATCGAGTCATAACCGATACCCATCATGATGGGAATGAAGATGGCATAGAACGGCAGGGCTTCCTCAGACATACCAAACGTAGTGCCGCAAATGGACAGCAACGTCATCGTGATGGGAATGATGAGGATGTCCTTGTTCTTGAGCTTTTTAATCACACGGCTCATGCCGGCATTCAAAGCGTTGGTCTTGGTGATGACTGCGAACGATCCGCCAATCAATAAGACGAACGCAACGACGTCAGCAGCCTCCTGGATGCCCTTAGTGGGCGCTTGCAGGACCGCAAAGATATCCTGGCCCAGATTGATGGTCTCGCCGGTCTCGGAATCGGTGTAATTCTTATCGACCTGTTCATAGGTACCAGCAACGGCGACTTCACGCTCGCCCGCCGCTGTCGAAATCGTCTTGCGCTGATACTGACCAGAGGGAACGATCCAAGTCAGGACCGCAAAGACAACGATCAGCAAGAACATGATCGTATAGACATGCGGTAATTTGAACTTAAAACGTCTGTTTGTCTTCTTCGCCTTCGTATCTGACATAGATACCTCCAAAGAACTCGAGACTGCATCGCATCTCGCTTCAACGCCTGCGCAAGGCAAACGTTCTATGACGTTCCATAGATTACCAGCAGCTTTCCCATCATCAAGATAATTTCAAACTGATTGCCGCGACGCGGTTGAACGGTTGCGTTCGCGCCGTGAACGGTATGGAGACGCCCGGTGAGATGATCAACCGGGCGTCTCCATTCGCAATGTCCTAGATGTCAAAGACGTAGCGAGACCCAACGATCCGCTGACGACCGATGATAAACGGCCGCCGCTGCTCATCGAAAAAGAAGGCTTCCATATAAAACAAGGGTTCGCCAACGGGAACTGCCAACAGCCGAGCGACCTCGGGCGACGCGCACGCGATCTCGAGCGTGCACGGGTCGGTAAACGCGGGAGTGCGGCCCGTCCGGTTGCGCACGAACTCAAAAATGGATTGGTTAGATAGAGGTGCCGTTGATAGATAGGCGTTGTCCTCGTAAACATATATGTTGTTCTCGAGCATGACAGGGACGCCATCGGCAGTGCGCACGCGCTCAACGCAAATCAAGTCAGTTCCAACGGGAACACCAAAGAACTGCGCTTCGGTGGAATCCGCCGGCAGCATCTTTCTCGAAATGACACACGCCCCCGGTTCCATTCCGTTAACGCGGCATGCGTTCGAAAAACTCTGAACGTCATCCTTCTGGCGAATCTTGCGCTTGAGCTTGGGGGCATTGACAAACGTGCCTTTCCCCTGTCGCTTCGTTAGATAGCCCTGCTGGACGAGCTCCTCAATAGCGCGTCGCACGGTAACGCGGCCAACTTTATAGCTCTCAGCCAATTCGAATTCGTTGGGTATCCGCGCGCCTGCCTTGTAGGCGCCGGAGTTGATTTCGTTTTTAATGATATCAATGACCTGTTGGTACAGCGGTATCGCTGCTTTACCGTCAGTTAGCCCTTCAGTCGGTGGCATATACCCTCTCCCAGCACAATTAATTCTAAAACGGGCTTAAGGGCATTCAACAAGCCCTTAAGCCCGCATTAGCTTAAAGTATGCTAGGTGTCGCACCAAAATGTTGGCTATTTACTCATCAGACCCGAAAAACGCGCAACTACCGCGCTCCTAAGAAAGCGTGAGCAGCTCCGGCAGCTGGTCGATAATCTTGTCCGCGGCATCCTGGCTAAAGCCAAAGCGTTCCTCGCGCTTGGCAATGACTGTCAGGCCGGCTCGCTTGCCAGCGGTGATGCCAGGCACCGAATCCTCAACGCAGCAGCAGCGATTCGCGGGCAGTCCCAGCAGGTCCAGCGCATGCAGGTAGATGTCGGGCTCGGGCTTGCTCTCCTTAAACTGCTCGCCGCTCACCACATACTCAAAGGCATCCGACAGCCCGCACGCATTGAGCACTTCCTCGATGCTAACCATGGGAGACGAGCTGGCAAGCGCCACGCGAACGCCGCGGCGCGGCAGCTCTCGAATCGTATCCACGGCGCCTGGGTTAATCAAAGCCTGATAGTCGCGCGGACGCTTATGAGCCCATTCGTCCCAACGGGCCAACGCTTCCTCGCCAGTGAAATGCCCCTTACCGGCACGCTCAAACCAATCGACCAGCATATGCAGGAAGAACTGATGGGAGGTACCGACCTGCCCATTCAGCTCCTCTTGAGTCAGATTAAGCCCCAGCTCCTTGGCAAACGCGGCAGTCTCGCCCAGGTAGTAATACTCGGTATCGACAATGACGCCGTCCATGTCAAAGATAACGGCATCGAACGGAAATGCGGACACGGCACCCTCCCTAACAAAAGGACGCCCGCGAGCAGGCGCCCGAACCATGCATTAATCGGCGATTCTAACCCAGCAGCTTATCCAGCGCCACCGCAATACCATCTTCGTTGTTATTGGCGGTCACCATCTGGGCCACAGCCTTAACCTCATCGACGGCGTTGCCCATGGCTACACCCGTGCCGGCCCACTCAATCATGGACTTGTCGTTCTGGCCGTCGCCAAACGATACGACCTCGCTGGCATCGATGCCGAGCTTGGGCAGGGCACCCTCGAGCGCACGGGCCTTGTCGATACCGGGCGCCATGTACTCAAAGTACCAGTCGGCCGTAAACATGCCCGAAAGCGTCTGCTTAAAGGGCGCATACATCTCCTCGTAATGCGCCTGCAGGTATGCCGGGTCGCCCGCAGTGAGTAGCTTGTCCACGGGATAAGCATCAGCGACCTCATGCAGGCTCTCCACCTCGCGAATCTTAAGATCGCACGCGTCGCGCTCATACTTGACGATATTCTTCTGCGAGCCGTCAGGCAGCGTGATCATGCAATGGTACGAGTCCTCGACATGCAAATCACGACCGAGCGAAATCATAGGGATCACGTCAAAATTACGCAGGTGATCAATCAGGCGATGCAATTCGTCGGCAGGCATAGCCTGATCGAACAGCACCTCGTCGGTCTGAGCGTCGACCACATGCGCGCCGTTAAAGGCCACCAGCAGACCGTCATGGTTTTGAAGGTCGAGCTCCTGCGCCAAGGCGTGCAGCCCCCATGCGGGACGACCCGAAGCCAAGATGAGCTTAATGCCCGATTCCTGCGCCGCGAGCAGCTTCTCGCGCGTACGCGAGCTAATCACTTTCTGGTCGTTGGTGAGCGTACCGTCGATATCCATCGCGATGGCTTTGATTGCCATATGTGCCTCCTTGCATCGTTTTTATCGCGCACTATCTTATCCGAGCCGGGGCACGTTCGCACAGCGCGCGTATGACGGTTGCAAAACCACCCCATTTGAAACAAAGGCAAAAAAGTACTTGCAAAGACGCGTTCCGACATATAAGTTGATAAAAGACCGCCGTTGCGGTTTTAAGTAGATCGAGCATATGAAGTTTGAGTTTTAGCGTGTAAGATGAAGGAAGATCGGCAAAGTACAACCCCAAACGCAATGACAACTTAATGAGGTAACTGCCACATGTGAGGCACCCAGGGCATTGCTGTCTCGATTTTGAGCACGATGCCTTCCGCCTTGCATGGGCCGTTCCATCCCGCCCCTGCAGCAACTGCCTCATGGGCTCATTGAAAACCGCATAGCACCCAAACGTCAGCACATCACCCACGGCAAGCACATCACTCACGACAACCAACACATCAACAAACAGCACGAACATCAACCGATTGGAGAAGCTATGACAAACCACCACGCTGAAGACGGCGATAAGAAAAGCATTCTGGATGCCCGCATTGAGCGAGCATATGCAAACGAATATGACGCCGCCTTTGCCGCCGCGACCATCAAGAACTACGCGTCGCTACCGCTCGCGACGATCTTGGCCGACCACCCTCAACTGCTGAAGCGCTGCACAAAGATCATGGGCGACCCCGATATTCGCAAGCTGACAGACCCCTATGCCCCAAAACGCGACAACGATTCGTGCGTTCTTACCGTAGGCTGCCTAGCCCATATGCTTACGGCGCTCGACACGAAACTCAAGCTCGAATGGGAACCCGACGAGCGTCATGAACTCGAAAGCAAGCGGAACACCCTGCGCACCGCACTGTTCCTTCCGTTGGACGGCCTCAAGCGCTGCAACGTCGAGCTCAATACACAGGCGCGGCAAAAGCCCGGGACCACGGGGCAGAAAACTCCAAGACCCCATGCGGCCATCGTCGACCGCAACCGATATAACCGCATGACTGCGCACTTTTCCGCCGAGGGAGCAGCCATAAGGACGCTGATCGATCTGCTGTGCCTCCTGAGCATCAACGAGCTATTTGAGGGCTATCTCGCCCTTGTTCCCGCGACGGCACCCAAGTCGGTAGCAAAGATCATCGAGACCTGCAGACGCCAGTTTGAGCGCCATCGCAATGGCAGCGAGATGAGCGCCAGCATCGCGCAGTACTACGCGGCTCATTACAAAAATGACGGATGTGCCCCTGTCGAGCATCAGCTGCGGCTCGCCTGTCGCAACGCTCCATCGCTTTGGAGCCTTTGGTGCTTGCGAGCCGCACGAACAGGCAGCCTGTCCCACAACCGAGCTCGATCTCAGGCTCGGACGAGCCCTGTAGCCCGCCAGCCCCTCCGCGGGCAACAATCCTATTCCACAACACAACCAACAGAAAGGAGTCCTCATGGACACCAATCATTCCCCCATCATCAGTCCCCTCACCATGCGTGAATCCGCCCGAGGTATCACGCTTACCAGCATTTACGATGAGATGCTCGCCCGTCGCGAGCTCTCCGTCATGGGAAACATCGAAACCCCGATGGCCCACGACCTATGCCAGCAGATCCGCCTGCTCGATGCCACCGACCCCAGCCGCCCCATCACCATATTTGTCGCCAGCGCCGGCGGAAGCGTGCGATCGGGTCTTGCGATCTATGACGCCATGCGCCTCGCATCGTGCCCCATCCGCACCGTCTGCTTGGAATTCGCCGCGTCCATGGGCGCCGTGATCTTTATGGGCGGCGACAATCGCCGTATGGCGCCCCATGCAGAGCTCATGATTCACGACCCGCTGATCCCCCAGGGGGCAGGCGGCTCGGCACTTGCGCTGCAGGAAACCAGCCGGCGTCTCATGCAGACCCGCAAGACCCTCACGCAAATCCTCTCGGACCGCAGCGGCCTCACGCCCAAGCGCATCCAGTCCCTCACCGCAAAAGACACCTACCTTTCGGCCGAGCGCGCCGTCGAGCTCGGCTTTGCCCACGAAATCCTCTCGACCACCAAGGAGGTCGCCCATGTCTAACCTCGCCAGCCGCCTCGCCGCATCTGAGTCCGCATCGTCCACCATCCTCGCCAAGGATCGAACGCTTTCCTGCGACACCCGCCAAACGGGACTCAACAACAACGCACTTGTGATCGGCCCCTCGGGAGCCGGCAAGACCCGAAACGTCCTCAAGCCCAACCTGCTGCAAATGAACGCAAGCTACATCGTGCTCGACACCAAAGGCACGCTCTGTCGCGAAGTGGGACCCGTGCTGGCAGCCCACGGCTACCGCGTGCAATGTCTCAACTTCGCCGACCTCAACACCGTCCCGGCCCTTGCGCCCGGCATCGAGCGCTGCGGCTACAACCCCCTGAGGCACATTCGCCGCAAGGCGGACGGCAGGCCCAACCAGCAGGACATCCTCTCGGTGGCAAAGGCCATCTGCCCCATCGAGGACAACAACCAGCCTTTTTGGGATCATGCGGCGGCAAACCTGCTGTCGTGTCTTATCGCCTACGTCACCGAACAGCTACCCGCCGACGAGCAGACGATCAGCTCGGTCATCAAGCTGATCGAGCACCTGCAGGACGGTGCCACGGGTCGATTGTTTGACGACCTGATCACGACCGACCCCCAAAGCTATGCCCTCTCGCTATGGCGGCGCTACGCCATTACGCAAAATGCCGAGCGCATGCACGCGAGCATCGTCGGCATCCTTGCCGAAAAGGTCATGTGTCTGGGATTCGACGGTGCGGCACAGCTCTATCGTGAGTGCCATCAGGTGGACTTCGCTTCCATGGGACACACCCCCTGCGCCCTGTTTGTAACCGTAAGCGATATTGACCGCAATCTCGATCCGCTGACCGGCCTCTTTATTACGCAGGCGTTTATGGGCCTCATTCGCGAAGCCGATAGGCAGCCCGACGGCAGCCTGCCCGTGCCCGTGCGCTTTATGCTCGATGACTTCGCAAATCTGCAGATCCCCCAGATCGACAACGTGCTCTCGATTATCCGAAGCCGCAACATCTGGGCAACGCTGCTGCTGCAGTCGACCAACCAGCTCGATGCGCTCTATGGCGAGGCACGCGCACGCTCCATCATGGGCAACTGCGACACGCATCTGGTGCTGGCGTTCCAGGATCCCGAGAGTGCCCGGGTGTTTTCCGACCGCGCCGACGCGCTGCCCAGCACGCTCATGGCGACGCCGATTGATCGCTCGTGGCTCTTTGTACGCGGTCGCACTCCCGAACAGGTCGAGCGCTTTAGGCTCGAAGACCATCCGCTCTACGAGGAGCTGCCCGAGGCGCAGCGAGGCCATGCGGAGGCCGAGATCTAGGCGCAGGGTTCTCGCAGCGCGCGGCGCCCCGGCGATGTTCCACAAAGGCCGTGCGCCCCGGGACCACGGCAAAGCAAAGGGGCCCGCATCCGATAGGATACGGGCCCCTGACTATAAGGCGCGATGCGTTAACAGCAGCGACTACTTGCGGTGAGCGCGGTAGAACTCGATGAGCGCCTGGGTCGAAGCGTCCTGCTCGGCCTTGGCAGCGTCGTCGTGGAAGGCCGGAGTAATCTGCTTGGCAAGCTGCTTGCCCAGCTC
>USJB01000044.1 GCA_900554905.1 uncultured Collinsella sp.
CGCCTGCCGCTCTTGGTGCGCGGACATCGTCAGATTTCGCCGGAGCTGGAGAGCGTGACTGACCTTATGTATGCGCTTATCCGCCTGGTTGCCGAGCGCTCAGGCGTTGCGACCTCGGTCATTGCCTCGCGCGATGACCTGGCCGACTATATTGAGCATCCCGAGCAGAGCCCCCTGCGCGAAGGCTGGCGCTTTGAGCTCGTGGGTTCGCGTCTGGACGATCTGCTTTCCGGCAATATGGGGCTCACCGTGAAGGACGGAAAGATTGAACTGTTATAGGGAAGCCTAGCCGGCTGAGTGGGTAGAATGCCTCCAACGTGTAACTCGATTCGGAGGAATTCGCATGCCTTATTACTATGGATACGGCTTTGGCATTGACCCGCTGTACCTGCTGGTTGTTCTTGTCTGCACGGTGCTTGGCCTTGCCGCACAGAACTATATCAACTCGACGTACAAAACCTGGTCCAAGGTTCGCTCGGACGGCGATACGGGTGCCACAGTCGCTCGCCGCATGCTCGATGCCAACGGTTGCAACGCCGTGGGTATCAAGGGCGTTGCCGGCGAGCTCACCGATCATTACAACCCGCAGGACAACAACCTGTATCTGTCGGATGCCAACCGCTCGGGTGGGTCGGTCGCAAGCGTTGCCGTCGCCTGTCACGAGGCGGGCCATGCCGCCCAGCGTCAAAGTGGTTATGCCATGATGAAGGTACGTACCGCTTTGGTTCCCGTCGTCAACTTTACCCAGAACACCTGGACGATCGTGCTGCTCATGGGCCTGTTCATGAACATCGCGGGGCTCACGACCCTCGCGCTGGTCTTCTTCTCGTTTAGCGTGCTGTTTCAGCTGGTTACGCTGCCGGTCGAGATTGATGCCAGTCGCCGCGCCGTGGCGTATATCGAGCAGTCGGGCATGAGTTCCAAGCAGGTCAACGGTGCCAAGAAGGTGCTGACGGCAGCCGCGCTCACCTACGTGGCGGCGGCGCTCACCTCGATTATTCAGCTGCTCTACCTTATGGCTCGCTACAACAGAAACTCCAACCGATAACAAATAGGACAGGCAGGCGCCGCGGGGATTCGTGTCCACGCGGCGCTGTACTATGTGTTGGACTTGAATTTGCGCAGGGCCGGAGCCCATGTGCACGATGACGAAAGGAGGCTGCGTGGCAGGCTGGAATCTGACCGGCAATACCGTTTCCGCCGAGTTCGACGGATCGGACGAGCAAGAGCGCAAGGAGCTCAGCGTGAGCCAGGCGGTGGAGATTGCCGCCGGTGCGCTCGATGCCATTCCGCAGCTGAGCGTTTTGGGTGAGGTCACGGGTTTTCGTGGTCCCAATGCCCGAAGCGGCCACTGCTACTTCCAAATCAAGGACGACTCGGCGGCCGTCGACTGCATCATCTGGAAGGGCGCCTACCTTAAGCGCACCTTCGATCTGCGCGACGGCATGCAGGTGAGCTTTAAGGGCAGCTTCAATCTCTATAAGGCTACGGGCCGCATGAGCTTTGTCGCTCGCTCGTTTTCGCTGGCGGGGGAGGGTCTGCTGCGTCAACAAGTGGCGCAACTGGCCGAAAAGCTGCGTCGCGAGGGCCTGATGGACGAGGCACGCAAACGTCGCATTCCGGTGTTCTGCTCCCGCGTGGCGGTCGTCACCTCGCTTTCGGGTGCCGTAATCGACGACGTCAAGCGCACATTGCGTCGTCGCAACCCGCTCGTCGAGCTTGTCTGCGTGGGCGCAAAGGTTCAGGGCGAGGGTGCGCCGGCAGAGCTTATTGAAGGCTTGCGCCGCGCCGCTGCCCGACTGTATTTTGTTGGTGCGCGGCGGCGGCTCCTTTGAGGACCTCATGACCTTTAATGACGAGGAGCTTGCCCGCGCGGTGGCGGCTTGTCCCGTGCCCGTGGTGACCGGCATTGGCCATGAGCCCGATACCTCGATTTGCGACATGGTGAGCGACCGTCGCGCCTCCACGCCTACGGCGGCGGCCGAATCGGTGGCGCCGGCTATGACGGAGTTGGCCGATGTGCTCGAGGCGCGCTATCAACGTCTGGGTGCTGCGATGGCATCGATGATTGGGTCGGCCCAGGTCGACCTGGAGATGCTCAACCAGCGCGGTCGTCGTGCCTGGGACACCTATACGGCTCGTTTGGGCGATGCGCTCGATGCGGCTGCGTGCCGCCCGTGCCTCAACGACCCAACTTTTATGCTCGAGCGTCGCGAGTCTGAGCTTGCCCTGACTGCCGATCGTCTGTCCGGCGCCATAGCGCGTTCGGTTGGGGCCTTCCGTTCCAACTTCGAGCGTCTGCCCGAGCGCTTGATCGCAAGCACCTCAGGACTCGATGGCAAGCGCCATGCGCTCATGCTCGCAAGCTCCCGTCTGGAGCATCAGGGACGTACGATGCTCAGCAAGCCCGCGTCCGACCTAGGCCGTGCGGCAGCCTCGCTCGATGCCCTGTCGCCGCTCAAGGTACTTGCCCGCGGCTATTCCATCGCGTACAGCGATGATGGTGTGGCTACGAGCGCCAAGAGCTTTAAGCCCGGCGATGCCATCCGCGTGCGCATGGCAGACGGCAACGTGGCGGCAACGGTCGATACGGTCGAGTAAGCCGCATTTCATAGCGATAAACCTTTAGGAAAGGAAACAGATATGGCAGAGAAGACCCCGGTCGAGCAGCTTACGTACAAGCAGGCCTCGCAGGAGCTGGAGCTCATCATCCGCAGCTTGGAGTCGGGCGATATGGAGCTCGAGGAGTCGCTCGAGAGCTATACCCGCGGCGTCGAGCTCCTCAAGAGCCTGCGTACCCGCTTGTCCGATGCCGAGCAGAAGGTCTCGGTGCTTCTTAAGGACGTCGACGGCAACGACGTGCTCGCCGACGGCGAAGCCGCCAACACGGACGACAACCTCTCGTTCTAACCATCCCGACCAAATATAATTACCTTGGTCTGCGAGAAAGGAACCAACCATGTGTGATTGCATCTTCTGCAAAATTGCCAACCACGAGATCCCCTCGACCGTCGTCTACGAGGATGACCAGGTCATCGCGTTCGACGACCTCAATCCCCAGGCGCCGGTCCACACGCTCGTGATCCCCAAGAAGCACTACAGTGACATCGCCGATAACGTGCCCGCCGAGACCATGGGCGCCATGGCCCACGCCATCCAGGAGGTCGCCAAGGCCAAGGGTCTGGAGGACGGTTTCCGCGTCATCTCCAACAAGGGCGTCAACGCCGGTCAGACCGTCATGCACTTCCACATGCACGTCCTCGGCGGCAAGAACCTGGGCGAGAACCTCATCTGAGGACGCACAGCCCGTCGCCTTGGCTGCCTTTGGAGTAACCTATGCAGCTTTCTCAACTCGAATACCTTCAAGCGGTAGCGAACTACGGCGGCGTGCGCAAAGCGGCTCGCGCCGTTCACGTGAGCCCACAGGCCGTTTCGTCGGCAATCAAAAAGTTGGAATCTGAGTATCAGATTGTTTTGCTCGACCGATCGGCGGGGGAGGCTGTTTTGTCTCCGGCGGGCAGAGAATTTGCGTGTCGTGCACGCGTGATCCTGGCACAAGTCGACGATCTCAAAAAGTACGCTCAATCGGGGAACGGCGGCGTTTCGCCCGACGGCCACTTCCGTCTTTACGCCCCCTGTCTTCACGGGCGGGGGCGTCTTTTTTCCGAAAACTGGTACGACTCGTTTGAAAGCTCGCACCCTCAGATTCACCTTGATGTGTGGCATCAGCCAACGGCAACATGCTTTGAATCACTTATACTTGGAATTTCGGACGCGGCTATCTCGTTCGAGGAACCACGGGATAGCGTTCTTTCTTCAAAATATTTGGGTGAAAAGGAGCTCAAGGTTCTTTCGTGCCCAGCGGGTCATCAATCTGTGGGTGCTATGACCGTTCGTGAGTTACTGGGCGGCAGGTTAGCTGTTCCCATTAATTTGTCGCCCTGTCTCAATGCGATCAATCAATGCCCCGAAGCTCAGCTGGTTAATTTCCGCTTCCGCGACGTCGAATACGGAAACAGAGCGCAGGCTGAGTTTCTTCAAGCCGGGGGATTGATATTGGGTTTTTCTGGCTCTTCTCTCGCATCAGATGGGTCGGAAGTGAGCGAGTACTCTATTGAAGGTTCGCATGACGTAGCCTTGCCCATCTACTTTTGCTATCGACAAAATGCCTGGACCGATCGACACCAGACGGTATTTCTTCACCTATTGCGTCATCTTGCTTCGTGAGGCCATTTGGCCTCGTGTCGTCAAGTGAATGTTGACGCCTTGTAACACATGACTGACGGCTTTGCCCTCATGCTTTTCCAAGATTCCGATTTAGATTGTTGACTCTTGGAGGGCGGAGCATGAAAAACCGTACGGTTTTGCTTTATATGACGTTTGTTTTTCTGTCGAACTTCAGCACCATTTTGTATTTTCTGACGGTTTACCTTGAATTCGTCGGATTCTCGATGGTGGCGATTTCTAGCATGATGATTGCATATCAAGTGAGCAAGTTCATCCTTGAAGTTCCCACTGGCTATATTGCCGATAGGTTTGGACGAAAGACAAGTGGTCTCGTTGGCGTCGTGGGGATGCTTGGATACTACGCCGCCCTGCTTCTCGTCCGTTCTCCTCTGCTTTTAATCGGCGCGTTTGCTCTCAAAGGTTTTGCCGCTGCATGTATGAGCGGGTCCATGGAAGCGATTTACATTGACAGCGTCTCTCAGGACCAGCTCGTAAGACTTAATGTCGTTGAGCGACTTGTTTTCTATGCCTCTTATGCCCTCTCCGCTTGCGTGGGCGGTTTCATTTCGTCTGTCGGTGCATATCTCATTGGTCTTTCGGCAGATATCATCGCAATGGTGTTGACGTTGGTTGTTGTTGTCTGCATTCCTGAGATGCGAAGAGGGGACACTACAGCGACACCTAAGCGTGGAATTAGCCCGAAGATGATCGGTGCCGCTATTGCGCGTAACGGCATTCTTCGTTCAGCGTTCATCATGGACTGCTCTCAGGCATTTGCTTTTGTCGCCCTGGAAGACTTTTTCTCACTGTTGCTTGCGGGTCGCGGAATGAATGCCGTCGCTTCGGGCGTGACCATTGCGATCCAGCTCCTTGCCTCCGCCTCCATAGGGTTTATCGTGCCCAGTGTGATTGCTCGTGTCGACAAGGGCTGTTTTGCGCGTATTTGCGGCATCATTCGCTTAGCATTGACAGCTTTGTTTTTGATTCCCCTTACTCCGGCTAATTTGCTGCCCGTGTTCTATGTGCTGCAGACGGTTGCGTACTCGTTGTTTGCCCCAATCAAATACTCGGTTTTCCAAAATGCTGCCGATTCATCGATGCGCTGTTCGCTGATTTCGGTTCAAAGCCAGATGGTGGCGGTTGGTGCCGTCCTTTTCTATCTGCTCAACGCTGTGTTGAGTAGCGTTGCGGGCATTCGAGTCGTATTGCTTGTTGCGCTCGGGATTTCTTCCCTGGTGTATATCCCCGCGCTATTTCGTCTTACAAGTCAAAGGCCATGAGTATTTAGGCACCGATAACTTATATATCAACGCAATAAACCCGAGCGCGAGGGCGTTTGGGTTTATTATTGAAGCGTATGTAACCTGGCGGCGCCACACCGCCTGTTAGTAGGGAGACACATGAACGTTCTGGTCGTCAACGCAGGATCTTCGACCCTTAAGTATCAGGTCATCGATACCAAGTCCCACAAGGTGTCCGCAAAGGGCTCCTGCGAGCGCGTCTGCTTTACCGGTGGTACCTTCACCCATGCTGCCAATGGCTCCAAGAAGGTGACCGAGAACATCGAGTTCCCCGACCACAAGGTCGCCATCGAGGTCGTCCTGAAGGACCTTGAGGCCAACGGCGTCAAGATCGAGGGCATCGGCCACCGTATCGTTCAGGGCGGTTGGTACTTCGGCGATTCCTCCCTCGTCGACGAGGACGTCCTCGCCAAGATTCGCGAGGTCGCCCCGCTGGCGCCGCTGCACAACAACCCCGAGGCCAACGTTATCGAGTACTGCCTCGAGCAGTATCCCGACCTGCCCAACGTCACGGTCTATGACACCGCTTTCCACTTCAATATGCCCGAGGTCGCCAAGACCTACGCCCTGCCCAAGGACGTCTGCGACAAGCTGCACATCCGTAAGTACGGTGCCCACGGCACCAGCTACCGCTACATCTCCAAGAAGGTTGCCGAGATGACCAACGGCGAGGCCCGCAAGGTCGTCGTGTGCCACATCGGTTCCGGTGCCTCCCTGTGCGCCATCGAGGACGGTAAGTGCATGGACACCACCATGGGCTTGACGCCGCTCGACGGTGTCATGATGGGCACCCGCTGCGGTTCCATCGACCCTGCTACCGTGTGCTACCTGCAGCGCGAAGGCGGCTACACCTTCGACGAGGTCGACGAGATGATGAACAAGAAGTCCGGCCTTTTGGCTGTGACCGGCGGCAAGACCAACGACTGCCGCAACGTTGAGGAGCTCGCCGCTGCTGGTGACCCCGAGGCTCAGCTCGCCTTCGATATGTTCGTCTACAAGATTGCCGCTAAGGCCGCCGAGATGGCCACCTCCATGTGCGGCATGGACACCCTGGTCTTTACCGCCGGCATCGGCGAGCACGCTCCCGCTGTCCGCGCTGGCGTGGCCGACCGTCTGGCCTTTATGGGCGTCAAGATGGACCATGCCCGTAACGCCCTGCGTGGCGACGGCGCTTGGTGCCTGTCTGCCAAGGATTCCAAGGTTAAGATTTTCGTCATCCCTACGGACGAGGAGTTCATGATCGCTTCCGACGTCGAGCGCATCGTCAACGGCAAGTAATTGCAAGAGGGGAGGGGCTGGACGACCGAGCGCCGTTCGGCCCCTCTTTTGCGCTCGTTGGGCGATATGCTTGATAGCTATTTATCAAGTTGTGATAACTTCTTATTAAAATGCGGCCGCCTTAAGGGGTCTGCGTCGACCGTATTGCACTGCAAAGGAGTCTCATGAACGTACTTGTTGTCAACGCCGGCAGCTCGAGCCTTAAATATCAGCTTTTGGATACCGTTACCCGCGAGGTTTTCGCCAAGGGCAACTGCGAGCGTATCGGATCGGAGATGGGCATCTTTGGTCACTCCGAGAACGGTGGCACCAAGCAGACCGAGGAGGTTCCCTTCCCCGATCATCGCTCTGCTATCGCTCGCGTGCTCGAGGAGCTCGAGAAGACCGACTTTACGATTGATGGCATTGGACATCGCATCGTTCAGGGCGGCTGGCACTTCGATGATTCCGCAGTCGTCGACGATGAGGTCATGGCCAAGATCCTTGAGGTGGCCCCGCTCGCCCCGCTGCACAATTACGGCGAGGCCGCGGCAATCGAATATTGCCGCGAGAAATATCCGGAGCTGCCCAACGTGGCCGTCTTCGACACCTCGTTCCACATGACCATGCCCGAGGTCGCCTACACCTACGCGCTGCCCAAGGACGTGTGCGACAAGTACCACGTGCGCAAGTACGGCGCGCACGGTACGAGCCACCGTTACGAGTGGATGATGGCCAAGGAGATCCTGGGTTCGCGCTGCCACCGCCTGCTTTCGTGCCATCTGGGCAACGGTGCTTCGCTCGCTGCTATCGAGGACGGCGTGTGCCGCGACACCACGATGGGTCTCACGCCGCTCGATGGCCTGATGATGGGCACCCGTTGCGGTTCCATCGACCCGGCCACCGTGTGCTACCTGCAGCGCGAGGGCGGCTACAGCTACCAGGAAGTCGACGACATGATGAACAAGCAGTCCGGTCTGCTTGCCATCTCGGGCATCTCCAACGACGCCCGCGACATCCGCACGCGCGCCTCCGAGGGCGACGAGCGCTGCCTGCTCGCCTTCGATATGTTCGCCTATAAGGCCATGCAGCAGGCCGGTTCCATGATCGCTTCCATGGCGGGCGTGGACACCATCACCTTTACCGCCGGCATCGGCGAGAATGACTGGTCGATCCGCAAGGCCTTCTGCGACTGCTTTGAGTGGCTGGGCGTGCGCATCGACAACAATAAGAACCGCGAGGCCGTGGGCAACGGCCCGCAGGTCATCAGCGCTGCCGGCTCCGCCGTCACGGTCATGGTCATCCCCACCGACGAGGAATACATGATTGCCCACGACGTCGAGCGCCTGACCAAGAACAACTAACGCGCGCATTTGCAAGTAAACGAAAGGCCTCCAGAGCAACAGCTCCGGAGGCCTTTTTACTAGCATGCGGAAATTCCAGTCCCGAAGTGATCGTCACCAGCAACGCCTGCGCTCCCAACAGCAGCATCCAATCATTCAGATCTTCAGCTCCTGATCGTAGCCAAGCCGCCGTCCACTCCACATGCCCTGATTGCCACGCGGCGGCAGGGACCCTACAGGGTAAAGCTCTGAAAACTTTCCGCAGGACGCATGAAA
>USJB01000045.1 GCA_900554905.1 uncultured Collinsella sp.
CGGCGGGGTCCTGACATGTCCGAGGACGATTTGGGAGGAAAGCCCCGGGGCCTCCGATGAGAGCAGTTCCAGCCGAGGCTATTCGTCGCCGAAGCTGATGCCCAACGCCTTGGCCTCGCGCACCAGATCGCTCTGGGGGTCGACAAACTTGAGCTTGCCGGCGACCTCCTCGAGCGGCATGTGGCACATCTTGCCGTCACGCAAGGCAATCATGTAGCCAAACTCGCCACGCAGGCAGCCGAGCGCTGCCTCGACGCCGCACTGAGTCGCAAAGATGCGGTCCTGGGCGTCGGGCTGGCCTCCGCGCTGCGTGTGGCCGGGGATGGCGACGCGGGTCTCGCGACCGGTCTTGGCCTCGATCTCCTTGGCGATGTCGTACACGATTGACGGGCTCGTGCGCTCGGCGAGTTTCTTCTTGTACTCCTTCTTGGACAGCGCCGCGTCCTCCTTGGAGATAGCGCCCTCGGCGACGGCCACGATGGTAAAGCGGCTGCCGGTCTCCATGCGATGCTCGATGGTCTTGATGACGTTATCCATGTCGTAGGGGATCTCGGGAATCAAGATGACATCCGCGCCGCCCGCGACGCCGGCGTATAGCGGGATCCAGCCAACCTTGTGGCCCATGATCTCGATAACGAACACGCGGCCGTGGCTCGAGGCGGTAGTGTGGATGTCGTCGATGCACTTGGTAGCGACGTCGATGGCGCTCGTAAAGCCAAACGTCAACTCGGTGCCCCAAGTGTCGTTATCGATGGTCTTGGGCAGGGCGATAACGTTGAGGCCCTCTTCGCGCAGGCGGTTGGCGGTCTTGGTGGAGCCGTTGCCGCCCAGCATAAACAGGCAGTCGAGCTGCAGCTTATGATAGGTGTGGACCATTGCCGGCACCTTCTCGACGCCGTCGGCCTCGGGAATATCCAGGCGCTTGAACGGCGTACGGCTCGTGCCCAGGATGGTGCCGCCACGGGTAAGGATGCCGCTAAAATCGGCGGGCGTCATGACGCGGAACCGGCTGTAGATAAGGCCCTGGTAGCCGTCCTCAAAACCATAGATCTCGATAGGTTCTTCGCTATTGGTCATAAGCGTTTTGACGATGCCGCGCATGGTGGCGTTGAGTGCCTGGCAGTCGCCGCCACTGGTAAGAAGACCGATCCTAAGCATGATGAATCCTTCCGGGCAAGTTATAACATGCGCATAAGTTTACCCCCGCACACTGTTGATACGGGGGTAAAACGTGTTAGCTCAAGCGTATGGAAATGTAAACAACGTCAGGCGATCGTAAGGCCGACGGGTCTGGCTCCTTACAGTGCGAAGGCGTCGACGTCGCCCCAGTGGCGGCGCAGCGTAATAGCGGCGGCGGGTTCGGTATTGTCAAAGACGACCGACCATTGCGTATTGCTGGTGATGTCTTCCGGATTGGGTTCTTGCGCTGCAGCGCGTAGGGCCTTCCAAGCGACTGCCTCGTCCTGGGCACCGACATGGGCGTCAAGGACATCGGCGATTGCGATGGCGCGCTCTTTACCATGGCCCAGCTCGCCATTCTTTTGGTTGGGCAGCACTTCGTCGCCATAGCAGGCGTAGAAGTTCGTAACCTGGCGTACAGGAGTCGCTTTGAAAGCGCGGTCCGGATCGTGCGGATCCCACTCTGCTACGCGCGCGTCACCAGCGGCGTCGTTGATAAAGAAGTGGTAATCGCGTCCTGCCATGGCGTGCATGTCGTAGGCGGAAAGCAGGTCGACAGCTTCTTGCGTGGTGGCGGCGCGGTCGAGCACCAGACGGATGGCGAGCGAGGTGTTGATGACGGGCCGTTGCGTGTCCTGGTCACAGGGCTTGGAATCCAGAGTGAGTACGGCAATGGACACGCCGCGTTCGTTAACACCGTCGAGCTGGGCAAACGGGCCCATGAGTGCGGCGGCACGTCCGGCGACGGAGTCAAGCGGAGTGTTATCGCCCAGGTTGTTAAGGGCGGCAAGCCCGATGGAAGCATAGCCGCCGCGTGGGTGATTGCGCACCAGCAGCGCCGAGGTGTCGTCCTTAAAGTCGTAATTGCGACCGGTGCGCACGCGGCCTTCGGCATCTACGGCGACAAAAGCGCTGCAGGCAAACTGGGGCGCCTGGACATGTACCGGCACACCGGGCAGCACCTGCGCCACCACGGCATCGATGTAGGCCTGGTCGTCGCGCACGCCAGCGGCGATGATGCGATCAAGATCGTAGTCGTAGGCGATGTCGATTGCGTACAGGTCATAGCCGTCTGCGTAGCCAGTCAAGCGTTTGAGCGACGCGGCGGACTTGATTTGCTTGTGATAAACGATACCGGTGGCAGCGGCAAGGCCGACGGCGACTCCCGCGACACCGCAGGTGATGGCAATGTTACGTGGCTTCATGACGACTCCTCTCGTCCTGTTAGCGTAATTGTCGCAAAAGGTGCACGGGCATGATGGCTCAACTTGGTGAGTGGCGCGGAATTAAGCACGGAATGAAGAGTGCGGCACTGGCGTGGCGGGGTATGCTGGAGGGGACCATCAACCCAGCGAAAGGGGAGAGCATGACGGATCAGGAAACGCCCGAGCGCGCGCATGTGACGGCCGACGATATCGAGGCCGCCAACGACCTTATCGACTTTATCGAGGCGTGCCCCAGCATGTTCCATACGGCGGCGACTATTATGGCCGAGCTCGACGAGGCGGGCTTTACCTACCTGCCCGAGAACGCGGCGTGGGACATCGAGCCGGGCGGGCGTTATTACACGCAGCGCAACACCTCGAGCGTTGTTGCCTTTAAGGTGGGCGAGGACCTGGCCGCGACGTGGGGCGAGGACGGCGTTGCCGGTGACTATCATTTTCAGCTCACGGCGTCGCACAGCGATTCGCCGACGTTTAAGGTCAAGGCCGTGCCTGAGCTTGACGGCGCGGGCGAGACGCTGCGCCTGAACACCGAGGCCTACGGCGGCATGATTGACTACACCTGGTTCGACCGTCCGCTGGCGCTCGCGGGTCGCGTGCTGGTGCGCGAGGGCGACCGTATTGAGAGCCGCCTGCTTGCCACCGAGCGCGAGGTTGCCATTATTCCGAGCCTTGCCATCCACATGAACCGCGGCGTTAACGAGAGCTTTGCTCCCAATCGCGCCGTTGACCTGTGCCCGCTCATCAGCGCTGGTGACCTTAAACAGGGCGACTTTGACGCCCTGATCGCCGACGAGCTGGACGTTGAGCCCGAGCAAATTTTGGGCCGCGATCTGTTCCTGGTCAATCGTCAGGATGCGCGTATTTGGGGCTGGGCCGACGAGTTTATCTCGACACCCAAGCTTGACGACCTGGCCTGCGCCTACACCTCGCTACAGGCATTTTTGGGCGCCGAGAACGCGCGCGACGTCTCGGTCTTCTGCTGTTTTGATAACGAGGAGGTTGGTTCCGAGACCAAACAGGGCGCCATGTCAACGTTCTTGGCCGATGCATTGCGCCGCATTAACGGATCGCTGGGCTTTGACGACGAGTCGTATCATCGCGCCCTTGCCGCATCGATGCTCGTGAGCTGCGACAACGCGCATGCCGTGCACCCCAACCACGCCGAGAAGTGCGATGCGCGCAACCAGGTTGTGCTCAACGGCGGCATCGTCATCAAGGAAGCCGCCAACCAGCACTATTGTACCGATGCCTTTAGCCGCGCGGTGTTCCAAGCTATTTGCGATGACGCCGACGTGCCCACGCAGGCCTTCGCCAACAAGAGCGATATGGCCGGCGGATCCACGCTCGGCAATCTGTCCAATATGCAGGCGAGCATGCATGCCGTGGACGTGGGCCTGCCGCAGCTGGCCATGCACTCGAGCTACGAGACCGGCGGCGTGCGCGACGTGATGTACGCCATCCGCGCCCTCACGGCTTTCTACGAGCGAAACCTAACCATCAACGGCGCCGAAAGCGTGGAGCTCTAAAACCTGCTAAAAGGGACAGGTTTATTTTGCAGGTTTTATCTGGGCAAATGCAAAGGGTGAAACCGAGCTAGATCGGTGGTACGTGGCCGCCGAGGTGCAGTGCACCTCGGCGGCTTTTTGTGCACAGAGTGCGGCTAATGCTAATAAGTGCTATACGTGCTTTACGTATCTACCATAGAGTTTTATGATGATTTTAAAGTATTAAGGAGGGGTCATGACCACAGCAGCCGCTCAGATCAACGTACGTCTCGATGCCGATCTTAAAAGGAGCGGGGACGCCGCTCTCTCCAGGGCCGGTATGACGCCGAGCCAAGCGGTGCGAGCGCTCTGGCAGCTTGCAGCGTCGCTGGCCGATCGCCCCGGTGCGCTCGAGGATATCCTGCTGCCCAGTCGTGTCCGGGCGGAACAGCGCGAGCGCGAAAAGGCCGCTAAACGTAAGCTCGAGCTCATGGATCAGGGGTCGAAGCTGTTCGCTGCCGCTTGCCGTGAGTCGGGAATCGATATGGTCAAGGCTCAGCCCTCGGGCGATGAAGAACTCAAACGGAACGCCTACGCGGATCGCTACGGCGAGGAGATGAGCTGGCTCTATGAGTGAGGCTCCAAGGCGCATCTTGGTTGACACCAACGTGTGGCTCGATTACTTCATTCCCTCACGACGTGGTCGTTCGGTGGCGATTGAGTTTTTACGCGATGCATGCACGGCGCAGGTGGATTTGCTGTATGCGGCGACATCGTCCAAAGATCTGTTCTATTTGATTTCGAGCGAACATAAGGCGTGGTATCGGCGCGAGCATGGCTCGCTATCCCAAGATGCCGCCGTGGCGGCGACATCACTTGCATGGGATTGCCTCGACGTGTTGTCGCAACTTGCCACGCCGGTACCCTGCGACCTGAGTGACATATGGATGGCGAGCAAGCAGCGTAATCTCCATAGCGATTACGAAGACGATTTAATCATTGCGGCAGCGATACGCTCCCAAGCAGATTTACTGGTCACCAACGATGCCAAGCTCTGTTCGCATGCGCCCGTCGCAGTAATGAACGTCGAAAACGCAAGAAACTATCTAACAACACTTAAATAGCGCTAGACCCCTCTGGTCGAATAATGGCCAGCGAGAGCCCACAGGTAGGGCCGCGCCAGCAAAGCGCCGCAGGTCGAACAAAAGTCAGCGAGAGCCCGCCGTTTGAGACAAGGTGCCGTGAAATGAAAAGGCGCTGACCTTCTGGTCGCGCCTTTGAAATTGAACGGCAGATTGGCCAAACGGCGGGCTCGCAGCGTCGGCTCATTACGCCGTTTGTAAAACGGCGTAATTCTTAGTGTTCGATCCAGCAGCGCAGGGTCTCGCCGGCTTGCAGGTGACGCAGATTCTCTGCGGCAATGTCGACCACATTATTGAGCGTGGCTGCCAGGTGGAACCAGCCGGAGACGTGCGGCGTGATGAGCATGTTGGGCGCATCCCACAGGGGGCTTGTCTCAGGCAGCGGCTCGGGGTCGGTGACGTCGACCGCGGCGCCGGCGAGATGTCCCGACTCCAGGGCGGCAACCAAGTCGTCGGCGACCACAAGGCGAAGAACTCGGCGTTCGCCAGGCCGCGGGTCTCGGGTGTGCTGGGCATAAAGGATGCGACGATGTCAGCCTCGGCCAGGCGCTCGGACAGGGCGTCCATGCCGTCCATGTCCTCAAACACAATGGGGTAGACGAGTGGATGGCGCTTGATGCCGCGGACGTGCGCGCCCATGTTGCGGCAGAGCGTGGCGAAGTGGCCGCCGATATCGCCCGCGCCCAGCACCAGCACATTGGCGTTTTTGAGCGAGGTGACCGGCCCCAAATCCTCCCAGCGATGCTCGCGCTGCAAGTCGTGATAGCCGGGCAGGCGCTTCATCATGGAAAGGACCATGGCAAACATGTGCTCGCTTACGGCCTGGCCGTAGGCGCCCACCGAGCAAGACAATTTGGCGTCGGCCGGCACGGTGCCGGCGGCCAAGTAATCGTCATAGCCAGCGGTCTGCAATTGCAACAGCTGGAGATGTTCGCATGCCGTGAGCATGTCAGGGTCGATGTTGCCCAAGATCACGTCAGCATCGGCGACCTGCTCGCGCGTGGCGGCGTCGGCGCTCGTGTAGATAAAGTCCTCGCCCGGAGCGCTCGACTCAAGAATTGCACGATGACGGTCGTTGACGGGCAGCAAAACCAGGATGTTCACAAGCAGTCCTCTCCGCTTGACCTGCCAAAAGGGACAGGTTTATTTTGGCAGGTTTTATCAGGCAAAACGCTATAAAAACGCCGGGCTTCGCGATGGCTAACATATCCATCGCGAAGCCCGGCGCATCCACGGCTACCAGCTCAGCAGCTCGTAGCCGTCCTCGGTCACCACGAGCTGTACCTCGCACTGGGCCGAATCGCTGCCGTCCTTGGTGCGCACGCACCAACCGTCGCCCTTGCTGATCTTGATGTCGGGCGCTCCGGCATTGACCATAGGCTCGATGGTAAAGACCATGCCCGGAGCCATGATGGTGTCCACATCGGGTGCCTCGGTGGTAAAGCCCACAAACGGGTCCTCGTGGAACTCCTTGCCGATGCCGTGTCCGCCGTACTCGCGCACCACGCTAAAGCCGGCATCCTCGACCGTCTTTTGTACGGCCTCGGCCATAACGGACAGCGGCAGCCATGGCTTGACGGCCGCCAGGCCCGCCTCCACGCTGGCGCGGGTGACGTCGACAAGACGCTGGCGCTCGGCAGAGACCTCGCCGATGCAGAACATGCGGCTCGAGTCGCTAAAGTAGCCGTCCAAGATCGTGGAGCAGTCCACGTTGATGATGTCACCTTCGTGCAGCACGTCCGTATCGCAGGGGATGCCGTGACAGACCACGTCGTTGATCGAGGTGCACACGCTCTTGGGGTAGCCCTCGTAGTTGAGATCGGCCGGCGTGCCACCGTGCTCGACGGTGTAGTCGTAGATCATCTGGTCGATCTGGTTGGTGGTCATGCCCGCGGCGATGTGCTCGCCTACGTAGTCGAGCACGCCCACGTTGATGGCGGCGGAGCGCTTGATGCCCTCGATGTCGGCGGGCGTCTTGTAGAGCGTGCGGGGCAGAACCTCCCAGCCCTCCTCCCACAGGCGCTCGAGGCGCTCGTCGAAGGCGCTGTGACATTTCTTATATTTTTTGCCGCTGCCGCACCAGCAGGCGTCGTTGCGGCCGGGTACGGGTCCTTTGTCATACATGGCTAACTTCCTTTCATCCGCAGCTAGTATAGCCCACCCATGCGTCCATAAAAGTTGCGGTGATATAGTTCCGATTAAAGCGGTTTAACAGCACAAATAGGAACTATATCACCGCAACTGATGGGGCGGGATGGCGGGTGCTAGCTGCTGCGTGGTTTTGCTAGTAGCTCACCTGGCAGGGGATGCCGAGGGCGCGCACGCGCGCGGCAATGGCGTCGAGCACCTCGGGCGCTGCTTTGGCAAGGCCGGCGACCGGTGTCTCGCGCGCCACCGTGTAGATGGTCGCCTCCTGCGGGCGAATACGCTCGAGCGCCGCGAGCCAAGGGCCGACGTATTCCTCGCCGGTGTTGTCGATGAGCTTGCCCTGATACTCGCCGGTCAAAAAGATCGTCTGGATAATGACATGACTGTCAAAGCTCGTGAACGTCTCGATCTGGTGCTCCACATCGTAGGGGCCAACGGGTTGATCGAGCAGCTGGATAAATGCCAAGTCGACCGTATCGAGCTTGAGGATATTGTCATCAACCATCATGAGCGCATCGTGTACATGGGGACGGTCGGCGCGTGTGCCGTTGGAAAGCACGGCAATCTTGGTGTTTGGGGCAAGCTCGTCGCGCAGCGCGACGGCGCCGGCGATGGCCTGCGGAAACTCCGGTGCGGCGGTGGGCTCGCCGTTGCCTGCGAAGGTGATCACATCGGGGAGCTCGCCCTCGGCTGCCATCTCGCACAGCTTTGCCTCGAGCGCGTCGAGTACCACGGTAGCTGTGTTGTACGGCTCGTGGCAGGGGCGCTCGGCGTTGAGGCCGTTTTCGCAGTAAATGCAGTCGAACGTGCAGATTTTGCCGCTGGCCGGCATCATGTTGACGCCGAGCGAGAGACCAAGGCGACGGCTGCGAACGGGCCCAAAGATGGGGCTGGCATTCAAAAACGTAGACATAGGCATATGCTCCTCAAGACAATTGTGCCTAAGCATAGCATCGGCTCCAAAGCAAGGTGCGGGCCCTTGCTTTACAAGTTTCGTTTTTTCACGTCGCTCATTATGCGGTGCCATGAAGAGCCTCGGGTCGGGTACAGTTAATCTGTTAACAAGCTGTAAGGCAATGCGGGTCCATCTAGCCGTACTGACGTGCAACTGGATGGGCGTTGACGATGGGAACACAGTATGGATTTTACGGTCGAGAATGCGGGCACCACGATTGCCTGTCGCGAATATGCCGGCCCGGATGTGTCGCCTGATGCTCCTGCC
>USJB01000046.1 GCA_900554905.1 uncultured Collinsella sp.
GGACTGGATCGCGCGTCAAAAGGCGGCGGGGCGTATTCGCCAGATTGGTTTTTCGTACCACGGCAGCGCAGCGGACTTCCTGACGATGCTCGATGCATATGAGTGGGACTTTTGCCAGATCCAGTACAATTACGCTGGAGAGCGATATCAGGCGGGAACAGCGGGGCTCATGGCCGCCGCCGAGCGAGGTCTCGCGGTGTTTGTGATGGAGCCGCTGCTGGGCGGGCGTTTAGCGGGCAAACTGCCTCCGCGTGCCCGCGCCGTGTTCGATGGCGTACGCGATCCGTACCTGAAGACGCCGGCTGCTTGGGGCCTTTCGTGGGTGTGGAATCATCCCCAGGTGACCATGTTGCTTTCTGGTATGACCGATACCGCGCAGGTGGATGAGAACTCGTCACTGGCAGACCTCGCGTTGCCGAATTCGATGACTGCCAACCAGCTCGACACGATCGCGCACGTGCTGGATGAGTTTGAAAAATCGAATCGCGTGCCCTGCACGGGATGCGGCTACTGCATGCCATGTCCCAAGGGTATTAACATTCCCGGCTGCTTTGCCGCTTACAACGCGAGCTACGCGCACAGCTGGTTTACGGGGCTGTCTCAATACTTTACGGCGAGCGCGGTGCGCACAAGCGAGCCCAAGTTGGTGAGCAATTGCGTCAAATGCGGCAAATGCGCGCGGCACTGCCCGCAGCACATCGATATTCCCGAGCGTCTCGACGATGTGCGCCGACGTTTCCAGCCTGGTCCCGTGACGGCGGTGCTTAAGGCCTTCGGCAAAACGCGCTCCTCATGACCCTTTTATAACTTGCGGTGGAATAGTTCCTGTTTGCGGCAGAATAGGGGCCAAACAGGAACTATTTCACCGCAACTGAAGGGGGCTGTCGTGGGCCATCGGGATTCATGTGATGATTTGCGTGAGGTTCGTTGGGGCGTTTTGGGCGCTGGGCGCATTTCGCATCGATTTGCATCGTCGCTCAAGGAGGTGGACGGGGCACGGCTTGTGGCTGCCGCCGGCCGCACTCCTTCGCATGTTGAGGAGTTTTGCAGGGCGTTTTCGATTGATGCCGCGCACAGTTATGCCACAGCTGACGATAACGGCGATGCGGCTTATGATGCGTTGATTGCCGACCCCGATGTCGACGCAATCTACTTGGCTCTTCCACATGGCATGCATGCGCATTGGGTCTGTCGGGCACTGCGCGCGGGAAAGGCCGTGCTGTGCGAAAAGCCGGCCGTTTTGAGTGAGGAAGAGGCTCTCTCGATTGCCTCCACCTCTCGCGAGCGCGGCGTGCTGTTTATGGAGGCGATGAAGAATCGGTTTTGCCCGATGCGCACTCGCGTGAAGGACTTGCTTGCGTCGGGTGAGCTTGGCCGTATTGTCTCGATTGAAAGCGTGCAAAAGCTCGATTACGGCGAGCCTCCTTCGGGCTATCTGCTTGATTCGTTGCAGGGCGGCTGTCTATATGACATGGGCTGCTATGCGGTCGGTTGGTTTGAGGATTTGCTCGCGGGCGCGTGCGAGGTTTCGTCCCGTGAAGTTCGCTGGCGTGACGTATCGGTCGGTCGCGTGGATTGGGCCGATGAGATCCATATGAGCGTCGGCGGCATACCCATTCATATGGCGTGCGACGGCAAAGCAGCATATGAAAGCCGCTTAACGATTGCCTGTGAGCGGGGCTCGTTGGAAATCGAGCGCCTCCATCGCCCCGAGCTCGCCCATGTGAAGTACTCCGACGGGCGAACGCTCGAAATAAATGCCCCGTTTGAGGTCGATGATTTCTACGGCGAAATCCAGCATGCGACGCAGCTCATTCAGGCGGGGAAACTCGAAAGCCCCATCATGTCCCTAGCCGCCACACAGCGCTGCGCACGCATCATCGATGCGATTCGTTTGAAACTTTAGGGCGTGGGGGCATGGCGCCAGCGCTTGGAATGCCTGGAGGCCTTTGTCCCTGATGCCCCTTTTATAACTTGCGGTGGAATACGGTCTGTTTGCGCCAAAATAGGGCACCAATAGACCGTATTTCACCGCAACTGATGAGTAGGGAGCTGGAGATGCTGACGATCGGGTGTCATCTTTCGACGACGAAGGGCTATCGGGCAATGGGGGAGACGGCGTTGTCCATTGGCGCCAATACCTTTGCGTTCTTTACGCGCAACCCGCGCGGTGGCAAGGCAAAAGACCTTGACATGGATGACGTGGCGGCTCTGCGCGAGCTTATGTCGCAAAACGACTTTGGACCGCTGGTGGCGCATGCCCCGTATACCTACAACCCTGTTCTGCCAAAGAGCGGGCGCGCGAGTTTGCCTTGGAGGCAATGGCCGAGGACTTACAGCGTCTGGAAGCACTGCCCGGCAACTACTACAATTTTCATCCCGGTGCGCATGTAGGACAGGGGGCAGACGTCGGCATTCAGATGATTGTTGATACGCTGTGCCAGGTGATGTTCGAGGGACAGCAGACGACGGTATTGCTCGAGACCATGGCCGGCAAGGGCACCGAGGTGGGCCGTAGCTTTGAAGAACTGGCGTGCATTATCGAGGGCGTTGCCGCCAAGTGCCCAGAGCTGTCCGATAAGCTGGGCGTTTGTTTGGACACCTGCCATGTGAGCGATGCCGGCTACGACATCATCCATGATCTGGACGGCGTGCTCGACGAGTTCGACCGCGTGGTGGGTATCGATCGCTTGCATGCCGTACACATCAACGATTCGAAGAACCCCTGCGGCGCCCATAAAGATCGTCACGAGTGCATCGGCAAGGGATACCTTGGCAGCGAGGAATTTGGTGGCGGTATGCAGGTTATGCAGAATATTGTATCGAATGGCCGTTTGTGTTCGCTGCCGTTTATTTTGGAGACTCCGAACGAACTTACAGGTTATGCAGCTGAAATTAGATTATTAAGGTCATTGCAGCAGTAATGACTGTCACAAAGTAGAGTATTCCATTCACGTTATGGGTTTGTTTCAATCAGTTTTCTCATTGCAGATTCGTAATTTCAGGTGCATAATAGCCAACAGTTTTTGCAGGCCTCTGAATCAAACGAGGTCACCGGAAGGAGACTGATTATGAAGCTCAAGAAGCTTGGCGCATTTGCCGCCACGGGTGCCATGGCGCTCGCCCTCGCACTGACGGGCTGCGGCTCGTCCAACGCCACCTCTGGTTCTGATGCCGGTTCCAGCAGCTCTGACGACGCTAAGGTCGAGAAGGTCGACGGCTCCAAGGAGTACGCGCTCGTCAAGGATGGTACGCTCACCGTCGGCACCTCTGCCGAGTACGCTCCGTTTGAGTACAAGGATGACAACGGCGATTATCAGGGCTTTGACCTTGAGCTCATCAAGGCCATCGGCGACAAGCTGGGCCTGGATGTCGAGTATGTCAACAATGACTTTGACACGCTGGTTCCGGGTGTCGCTTCGGGCGCCAAGTATGACGTCTCCATCGCGGCTATCACCGACACGCCCGAGCGTGAGAAGGAAGTCACTTTCTCTGATTCCTACTACATGGACGATCAGGCTATTGTGACCAAGGTCGATAACACCGACATCACGGCCGACAACTACAGCGAGAAGCTCAACAACGCTGACACTACCATCATCGTCCAGTCTGGCTCGACCGCCGAGGCCTTTGCCCAGGAGAACTTCCCCAAGGCCAAGATTGTCCCCTACAAGGACGCTACCGAGTGCTTCAGCGCCCTGCAGTCCGATAAGGGCGACGCTGTAGTCACCAACCGCTCCGTTGCCAGCCAGCTGACCGCCGAGCAGTTCAACACCTGCCAGACCATTAAGCAGATCAGCACCGGCGAGGAGTACGCCATCGCCATCAACCAGGGCAACACCAAGCTCAAGGACGACATCAACCAGGCCATCAAGGACCTGACCGACGACGGTACCGTCGACGCCCTCATGGCTAAGTACAACATCAAGTAAAATAGCTACTTGATTGCGCGCGGGCCCTTTCCGTTTTGCGGAGAGGGCCTTTGCGCTTCTCTTGACGGAGAGCGTTTCCGTCTCGTTTTGTCGGCAACTTCTACGATAGGAGCCACCTTGTCTCGACTGAACAAAGGGGCCGTGGAGCAGCGTTTTCCACTGCCCGCCTTGCTCCAAAAGCTAGTCTGCGTCATGGCCGTGGCGCTCGCGCTGGTGTGCGCGGGGGCATATGCGCCCACGACCGCCCAGGCGCTTGAGACCGCAAAGATTACCGCCCGACCCAACACCGGTTCGGGCAGCGCTGTGGTCGGCGGTACCGAGACGCGCATTACCTGGGAGGTCCAGGCCGATGCCGACGAGGAACTGAGCGGTCTTTCGCTGACGTTTGTCGACGGCACGACGTTTGGTACCGATGACACGCGATTGACGATGCTCTCGGGCGATGACCTTATGGACCGTACGCCCATGAAGCCTACGTGCAAGGTCGACGGCCAGACGCTCAAGATCGATTTTGGCGAGACGGCGCCCGCTGGCGGCTATTTCCGTGTCGAGGTCTACGGCGTGACCTTCCCCGTCGAGGGCGGCGATGAGGCCTTTAGCGGCACCTATACGCTCGCCGACGGTTCGACCAAGAAGATTTCAAAAATTCCTTCCGTCGAGATCAAGGGCGTGACGGCATTCGATAACTTCCTGGCCGATCTTAAGGAGCAGCCGTGGGTCGAGGCCTGGAACTCCAATATGTTCCTGCGCCTGTTCTTGAACCCGGTCATTTTGGTCCAAAGCCTGCCGATCGTCTTTAAGGGCTTCCTTATGTCGCTCTCGATCGTGCTCGTGGCGTTTCCGCTGGCCATTCCCTTTGGCTTTGCGCTGTCGCTCATGCGCATCTCCAAGTCGCGCATCCTGCGCTGCCTCGCCGGCATCTATGTGAATATCATCCGCGGTACGCCGGCGTTCCTGCAGATCTATATCGCGTTCTTCGGTCTGCCGTTGGCCGGCGTCAAGGTTGATGACTATGTGCTGGGCGTCATCGTCATGGCCATGAACTCGTCCGCCTACCTGTGCGAGATTTTCCGCGCCGGTATTCAGTCGATCCCCAAGGGCCAGAACGAGGCCGCGCGCTCGCTGGGCATGAATGCCTTCCAGACGCTGCTCTACGTTATGATTCCGCAGACGTTCCGCAATGTTTTGCCTACGTTGACCAGTGAGTTCATCCTGCTTTACAAGGATACGTCGCTGCTCGCGGCCGTGGGCGTGGTTGAGATCGTCATGAACGCCCGCACCATCGTGGCCACGACGGGCTCCATTACGCCGTATGTGGTTGCCGCCCTGTTCTATCTGGTCATCACCCTGCCGCTCGCTCGCTTGGTGAGCGGTCTTGAGGCGAGGCTTTTGGGCACGGCCGAGACCAAGAAGAAGCGTCCCGCCAAGAGCGCCGGACAGGTTGTCGCGACGCCTGCCGATCACATCGCCGGTCTGTAAGGAGGTCCTATCATGAGCGAAACCAATAACTCGAACGAGGTCGTCGTCAGCATCAAGAACCTCCAGAAGGCCTTTGGCGACAACGTGGTCCTGCGCGATATCGATCTGGATGTGCACAAGGGCGAGGTCGTCGTAGTCCTGGGTCCTTCGGGCTCGGGCAAGTCGACGATGCTTCGCTGCATCAATCGTCTGGAGCATCCCACGAGCGGCTCGATTGTCGTTGAGGGCGTGGATGTGTGTGCCAAGGGCGTCGACCTTAACAAGGTACGTACGCATTTGGGTATGGTGTTTCAGCAGTTCAACCTGTTCCCGCACCTGTCGGTCAAAAAGAACGTCATGCTTGCGCAACAAAAGGTGCTCAAGCGCAGCAAGGAAGAGGCCGAGAAGATCGCCGTCGAGGAGCTGACCAAGGTCGGCCTGGCCGAGCGCATCGATTTTATGCCGAGCCAGCTTTCGGGCGGTCAGCAGCAGCGCGTGGCCATCGCCCGCGCCCTGTCGATGAACCCGCACGTCATGCTCTTTGACGAGGCCACCTCGGCGCTCGACCCTGAGCTCGTGCGCGACGTCCTGGGCGTCATGCGCGACCTGGCGCACGACGGTATGACCATGATCGTCGTGACGCACGAGATGGGCTTTGCCCGCGACGTCGCCGACCGCGTCGTCTTTATGGACGGCGGCGTTATCGTGGAAGAGGGTACGCCGAGCGAGGTTTTCGACCATCCCAAGAGCGAACGCACTAAGGCGTTCTTGGGCAATATCTCGTAGCTGATCGGCAGAGTCTCGGAATGAGAGTTTGCTTGAGCGGGCGGGGTCGTAGCAATGATGCTGCGGCCCCGTTTTGCATTTCGTATAAAGGTCTCGTCGTTGCCCTGGCCGACTTTTAACCACATTTTCGGTGAATTATGTGTGCGTGATATCGGCGGACGCTCGTTGTCTGGTCTTCCATACAATTACATGCTGTTTGAAAAGAAGCCGGACCATGGGTGCGCTTGGCGCATAAAAGGGAACTGGGTGGGAATCCCAGACAAGGCGGTTACTGTGTGCGGGGCTGTCCCGCGAGTCAGATTACTTGCCTATGGTCTTCTCGTGTCGAGGGTCTTTTGGGAGCCGCTGGATTCCGGTGAGCAGAAGATGACATCATATTTGCTCCAAGCATCCCGTATACGATGCGGGGGCATTGCCGCATGCTGTCAGGTGCGGGCGTTTCGCTATGTCCCGTTTCCCTTTACATGGTCGGCCTCGATTCTTATTGGGGTAGTGATCTTCCAGACCAAGGGGGAAAGGATGCTCAACAACATCCGAACAGGTACGAGGAAATTCCTCGTCGTGCTCATGGCGTTTATCTTTGCCAGTTCGAGCACGGGAATGACCGCGTTTGCCGAGGAGGTGAGCACGGGCGTAGCCGCGGCGGCCGATCAGGTCACCGCGGCGGGCGATGCTGGGCAGGGCAGGCCTGATGAAGATGAGCCTTCTGCCGACGCTGAAACCGGCATGGCAGATGGCGGCAGCACGCAGGAGCAGGAAAGCTCCGGTGTTGCCGTGCAGTCTATTGCGTCCGAGGAAACGGTACCGGCTGCACAGGTCGAAGAAGCAGGTTCTTTCGCCAAGGTAGTGCACTCGGGCGAGACGGTGGTCGTCAACGATGCGGCCGATATGCCTGAGACCATTGAGGCGGGTGCGACCGTCAAGCTCGGCGCGAATATTTCGATGGGCACTGATCAGCAGATCGAGACCGTTGACGGCACCCTGGATGGCCAGGGCCACACGGTCACCATTAACGGCAAGGCCGTTGCGAATAATGTGGCCGGCTCGATTCAGAACCTGGGCGTGACGGGTTCGGTCTCGAGCACCGACAATGTGGGCTCCATTGCCATGAAACTTTCTGGCACCATCCAGATGTGCTGGTCCACGGCGAGTGTGAACCTTATCGGCTGGAATGGCTGTGCCGGTGGCTTGGTCGGCGGTATGACGTCCGGAAAGATCGTCAATTCCTATTTTGCCGGCTCAGGCGTTGAGATGAACGGTGGCCTGGTCGGTGATGCTCAGGCCGGATCGCTGTTGAACTGCCTATATACCGTAGGCTTTTCGCCTGCGGAGATAAATAGCCCCAGCGGCTTTAACAAGGGAAACGCGGCTAAAGCCGCCGACCTCTCTTCTGCTGAATCACTTGCCGTGCTCAATACCGACGCGCCGTCGACTGGCTTTTCCTGGGTGTCCAACGGTGGCCTGCCCTTGCTTGTGAGCGGCTCTGCCCCCGTTGTTGTCAATAAGGACGCGCTCGTCGCGGCTATCACGGCCGCCGAGACGCTCAATGAGTCAGACTACACAACGGATTCCTGGTCCGCCTTTGCCGCTGCTCTTGCTGACGCCAAAATCGTCAACGATAGCGACGATGTATCTCAGTCCGATGTAAATGCGGCGGTCAAGACGCTCAATGATGCCTCGGATGCGCTTGAGAAAAAGAAGCCGACGGCTCCCGTCGCCCAACCGGAGAGCGTCAAGCACATCTCGTCGCAGAATGACTTCATGTATATGAACGTCAAGGATGCGAGCAACTACTATGTGCTCGATAGCGACATTGTGATTGATGACGAATATTTCTTCGGACCCACAGGCGAGCTCAATTGCACGTTTGACGGACAGGGCCACACCATTACCTTCGACAACAAGGGAGGCGTTAGGTCTCTGTTTGTGAGCGTTGGCTCCACCGGCGTCATCCAGAATGTCTCTTTTGCCGGTGAGCTCAAACAGGCCATGGACGGCAAGTCGTTTGGTCCGCTTGGCAATCAGGTAAAGGGCTCTGTCATTAATTGCTCCACGTCCGTTACAGGTAAGGGCGTTGCTGGCTTTGGCCGTACGCTCAAGGGCGGCGTGATCTCCAATTGCATGTCCACCGCCGCTTCGACCGGCGGCGTGCTCTTTGCGAGCTACGACTCCGGACAGCTCATCAATACGTACTGGCAGGAGGGCCTTAC
>USJB01000047.1 GCA_900554905.1 uncultured Collinsella sp.
AATGTTGCGCAACATGATTCGCGAATCTTAGGCAACCATGGCAGTATCGACATTCGTATCCAGAGGAAAGGATTGCCATGTTTAAGAGCATCCAAAAGAGCGGAAGGATCGCAGCAGTCGCCATCGGCCTGATCGCGGCCTTGTCTCCGCTCGCAGCCCCTCCAGCAGCATTAGCCGGCGGCAGCGTACCGACGCCTGAGCTTAAGAAGTCGTATAGCTTTAAGACCAGCAACGATATCAGTCTTTCGGACTTCCGCACCAGCGGTCATACGCAATTCGGTTATCTATTTGATTGTGATGGCTATTTCAATGATAGGAGCGTTGCTCTTATTAATTTAGAAGCTGGCAGCACAAGCCCCGTTAACATTCCGGATGAGTACTATGATTCTGCATGTCTTTCAGAAAACGATGAACTCTACTGGGTAGATAATGGCAATTTAGTCGTATTCTCACCGAACACCAAAACACGGACAGTTCATCCCATCAATCCAACCAAATATGCTCATACCGAAGTAATCATCTCCGAAAACCGCAAAAGAGCAGCTGTGGAATGTTATGACTCTGATTATGCACCTAAACAGGTCATGTTCTATGACCTCAACTCCGATGAACTAATTCAGTCTTATCAGTCAAATAAAGACGACTCTTCGTACTACTTCTCAAAAGATATGAGCCGTCTATATGCCTTACAGGACAATACTAAGGACGGCGTCGTTGCACTTAGGGTTTTCAACTGTGATACAGGGTCAACAGAATTAAAGACCGTCAACGTAAAAAAAGATGATAGGTCTTCGGATGTCAACTGCATTACCCTCAGTTCTAGCTCGGACGACATTTATCTTCAGAGCGATATCGCGTTAATCAAAGCAGACCGCGACGGGAATATGCGCATTCTACTCAATGATGACGACCTCGCCCCTGGCGGACTGTATTCATCAACATCGACGGAGTTCTATTCCGTCTACACAAAGAATGGTTCGAACGATCTTTTCGAAGAAGATGATGGTGATTACTACTTAAATGAACAGGATGCAAACCTTAGCATTCTCGATTTACGAAGCGATGACATCATCAGCACAACCGCCTACCCTTTCGGCTATGGAATCCTCGACGGCATCTCGCATGACGGAAACATCTTGCTGGGATATTGCGTCGACAATGACAAGTTGGGAAATTTCTTAGTAGATGCCAAATCTGGATCAAAAGTCAAATTCGGTTCCTCGGACAATTGTCTTTCATTCATGAATGGCGACCGAGAAATACTGGCGACTTATCAGAGCGATTACATGCTTCATGTGAACATCTACAAGTCGAACATTCCCCATTCACTCCCCGATGATGTTCTCTACTTTGTCCAAACTCACCTGCCGTTTGTTATTGGCGGTGGCGTGGCGATCGTCCTAGTTATCGGTGGCGTGATTGTTGTTCTTTGCGTCCGCAAAAAGCGCACGAAGGCCACGAACGGCGCAGTAGCCGCAGCGCCCAAGCCTCAGCGCAAGCAGCGTCGTCGCCAGAAGCGCGCCCAGCAGAACGCCGTAGCACCCACAGCACCGGCTATGCAAGCAGCTCCGGCCGAGCCTGCCCGCTTCTGCCGTCACTGCGGAACCCCGCTCGTGCCCGAAGCCCAGTTCTGCCCCACATGCGGACAAAAGGTAGACTAGCGAACAAAAACCTAATAGACCCCAACCACCAAGGCCCCGTTCCGACACATTCCGGAACGGGGCCTTGGCTTGGTGCAGGGGTGCTAATTTGGGAAGGTCATCGTCGCACGCCCCAATGAAGTTGCGGTGGATAGTCAGCACCCCTTTTGTTGGATTGGCTAGCCTCCGAGGTAAGCCTTGCGGACGTTATCGTCGTGCAGGAGCTCTTGACCCGTGCCGGTCATGGTGATCTTGCCGGTCTCGAGCACGTAGCCGCGCGTAGCAATCGAGAGCGCCATCTGCGCGTTCTGCTCGACCAGGAGCACCGTGGTGCCGGCCTTGTGCAGGTCCTCGACAATCTGGAAGATCTGCTCAATCAGAATCGGCGCCAGGCCCATGGAAGGCTCGTCGAGCATGAGCAGCTTGGGGTTGCTCATAAGGGCGCGGCCCATAACGAGCATCTGCTGCTCGCCGCCCGAAAGGGTGCCGGCGACCTGGCGACGGCGCTCCTTAAGGCGCGGGAACTGCTCGTAGACACGCTCAAGGCCCGGAGCGACCGTGGACTTGGGCTGTGTATAGGCGCCCATCTCCAGGTTCTCCTCGACCGTCATCTGCAAAAAGGCGCGACGGCCCTCGGGGACCTGAGCCAGGCCCTTACCAACCAGCTTATCAGCGGGCGTATGGGTAATGTCCTCGCCCATAAACTTGATGGAGCCGGTCTTGGAGCGCAGCAGGCCCGAGACGGTCTTGAGCGTTGTGGACTTGCCGGCACCGTTGGCACCAATCAAGGCCACGATCTCGCCCTCGTTAACGTTAAAGGAGATGTCCTTGATGGCGTGGATGGCGCCGTACCAGACGTTGATGTTGTAGACGGAAAGCATCGGCTCTGCCATTTAGTTCTCCCCCTTATCCTGCTTGCCCAGATATGCCTCGATAACGGCGTCGTTATTCTGGATTTCCTCGGCCGTGCCCTTGGCGATGACCTTACCAAAGTTGAGCACGCAGATACCCTCGCAAATATTCATGACGAGCGACATGTCGTGCTCGATAAGCATGATGGCAATGCCGAAGGTGTCGCGAATCTTAACGATGTTCTCCATGAGTTCCGCGGTCTCGGACGGGTTCATGCCGGCGGCAGGCTCGTCGAGCAGCAGCAGCTTGGGGTTGGTGGCAAGCGCGCGGACGATCTCCAGACGACGCTGGGCGCCGTAAGGCAGCGAGCCGGCCTGCTCGTTTGCCAGGTGCTCCATATCAAAGATGGACAGCAGCTCCATGGCGCGCTCGTGAGCAGCCTTCTCGTGCTTCCAATACGTCGGCAGGCGCAGCACGCCCTCAAAACCGGAGTAGCGCTCCTGGTTATGCAGACCGACCTTAACGTTGTCCTCCACCGTCATGGTGTTGAACAGGCGAATGTTCTGGAATGTACGGGCAATACCCATGCGGTTGACCTGATAGACCGACTTGCCCGAGGTATCCTCTCCGTCGAGCAGGATGGTGCCGTGCGTGGGCTGATACACCTTGGTGAGCAGGTTGAAGACCGTGGTCTTACCGGCACCGTTGGGGCCGATCAGACCGGCGATCTCGGTCTTGCCGATAGTCAGGCTAAAGTCGTCGACTGCCTTAAGGCCACCGAACTCAATGCCCAGGTGGATGCACTCGAGTGCAGGGCGCTCGCCCAGGTCACGATCGGGAACGATGGCGCCAGAAGGATACGGGACCATCTTGCCCTTCTTGAACTCAAATTTACTGGGCATCGGCTGCCACCTCCTTCTTGGAAGCAAAGCGATCCTTAATGCGTGCGAAGAACGCCTTGAGCTGCGGGTTGTTGGTAAAGATCATGACCAGGATCAGCACGATAGCGTAAATGAGCATACGGTAGTCCGAGAACTGACGGAGCAGCTCGGGAAGCACCGTGAGCAGCGCCGCCGCGATGACGGAGCCGCGCATATTGCCCAGACCGCCCAGGACCACGAACACCAGGATGAGAATGGACGTGTTGAAGTCGAACTTGGTGGCGGAGAGCTGCGAGAAGTTACCGCCGAAGAGGGCTCCGGCAGCACCGGCGAGGGCAGCAGAAACCACGAAGGCGATCATGCGGTACTCAGTGACGGAGATGCCTACGGACTCGGCTGCAATCTTGTTATCGCGCACGGCCATAATGGCACGGCCGGTACGGCTGCGAACCAGGTTGAGCACGATCACGAGTGCGACCATGACCAGGATGGCACCGGCGAGGAAGGTCGAGTACGTCGACACGCCCGAGGCGCCCTGGGCGCCCTTGATGATGGCGGTGCCGTCCTCGAGCAGGTGCAGGTCGTCGATCGTAGAGTTGCCCGTGATGTTAAAGATCACGTGCAGGCCGCGGGAGTCGACGCCCACAATGAGGCAGGTGACGATCTCTTTGATGATCTCGCCAAAAGCCAGGGTCACGATGGCCAGATAGTCGCCGCTCAGGCGCAGGACCGGGATACCAATCAAGAAGCCCAAGATGGCAGCGGCGATAGCGCCGACCACAATGCTGATGATCAGGCGCACCGGATCGGAGGGAACGGCGCTCTCCAGCGCGACAGCGGTAACGATGCCCGTATAGGCGCCGACGCTCATAAAGCCCGCGTGGCCCAGCGACAAGTCGCCCGCGATGCCGACGACGAGGTTAAGGGAGATGGCCATGACGATATAGGCCGTGATGGGAACCAGCTGACCGGCGATCATGCGCGGAATCATGTGGTTAGACTGCATAAAGAACACGATGGCGAACGCCACAAGGCACATGGCGTACGTAACAAAGTCGTGACGCGTCTGCTTGTCTTTAAGAAACTTCATACCGCTCACCTACACCTTCTCGGGGACGTACTTGCCCAAGAGGCCGGCAGGCTTGACGAGCAGGACGATGATCAAAACACCAAAGACGATGGAGTTGGCAAGGCTCGTGGAAATGTAGGCCTGCGCCATCGCTTCGATGATGCCGATGAGAATGCCGCCGACAAAGGCGCCGGGGATGGAGCCGATGCCACCGAAGACGGCAGCGTCGAAGGCCTTGATGCCAGGCATGGCACCCGTCGTAGGCTGCAGCACCGGCGAGTAGGAGCACAGGAGCACGCCGGCGATGGCGGCAAGGGCAGAGCCGATGGCGAACGTCATCGAGATGGTACGGTTGACGTTGATGCCCATGAGCTGAGCGGCGGCCTTGTCCTCGGACACGGCGCGCATGGCTTTGCCCATCTTGGTCTTGCCTGTAAAGAACATCAGGCCGGCCATGATAACCAGGCAGGCGACGATGGTGACGAGCGAGACGGCGCTCACGTTGAACCTTGCCAAGAACTCCGGCACCGGGAAGGCGACGAGCGAAGTAAAGTTCTTGGGCGTGGCGCCCCACAGAAGCTGTGCGGCATTCTGCAGGAAGTAGGACACGCCGATAGCCGTGATCAGAACGGCCAGCGGACCCGCCTGACGCAGCGGCTTATAGGCCAGACCCTCAATGAGAACACCGAGAACGGTACAGGCCACACAAGAGAGAACTACAGATGCCCAGCCCGGGAGGCCGAGATACGACGTGGCGCAGAACGAGACATAGGCACCGACCATGATGACGTCGCCGTGAGCGAAGTTCAGCATCTTGGCGATACCGTAGACCATGGTGTAGCCCAACGCGATGATGGCGTAGACGCTGCCCATGGACAGGCCGTTGACCAGGTATTGGATAAAGACCGTCATGTTCCACATCCCCCTTTCGAATAGGTTTCCAGTTAATGTATGAAACAGGGACGTTACACTGTCCCTAGATACCAAGCAAGCAGGGAAGGCCAAAACCTCCCCTGCTTGGGATCAAAACCGCTCTATGTAAGGCGGCCAATTAGGCCTGTACGTACTTGCCATCGGTGATGACGTACGCCGTGGGCTCCTTCTGAACCTGGCCCTTATCGTTCCAGGTGAGCTTGCCGGTCAGACCGTCAACGGTAATCTTGAGCATAGCCTTGGACAGCTTCTCGGCGGCCTCGGTCGGATCGGCGTCGACTCCAAGACCGGCCTCCTTGAGGGCCTCGGCCACCGCGTGCACGCCGTCGTAGGCGTCGGCGGCAAACTGGTCGGGGGTATCGCCGTACTTATCCTTGTAAGCGTTGACGAAGTCGGCGTTCTTCTCGTCGTCGGCAGAGAACGGGGTCATGAGCAGCAGACCCTCGGCAAGAGAGGTATCGAAGCCCTCAACGCCCAGGATGCCGTCCATGCCGTCGCAGCCCATCATCTTGACGTCGTAGCCCATGTCCTTGGCGTTCTTGAGCAGGACGGACGCCGGCGTGTAGTAGATCGGCGCAAAGATCATGGTGGCGCCGGCCTGCTTGGCCTTAGTCAGCTGGTTGGTAAAGCTCGTGGCGGAGTCGTCCTTAAAGGTCTCCTCGTCGACAATCTCGAGCTTGGACTCAGCGGCCTGGGCCTTAAAGGAATCTGCGATGCCCGAAGAATAGGCGTCGCCGGAGTTATAGAACAGCACGAACTTCTCGTCCGGATACTTCTGGGCCAGGAACTTGGCAGCGTTGACACCCTGGTTGGGGTCGGTGAAGCAAACCTGGAAGACGCAATCCTTGCCGTCGGTGACATCCTCAGAGGACGCGGACGGGGTGATCATGAACGTCTTGGGGTCGTTACCGCACTCTGCGGCAACGGCAACCGACGCACCCGTGGTGGTCGGGCCGACGAGGGCCTGCATGCCCCAGTCGAGCAGGGTGTTGAAGGCGTTGACGGCCTTCTCGCCATCGGCCTGGTCATCCTCGGCCTTGCTGGCAAGCGGCAGATCCTTGGTCGAGAAATCCTTGCAGCCAAGCTCGACACCCTGGGTAACGGACTTGCCGTAGGACGCGTTGGCGCCGGTCAGCGGGCCGATGGTGCCGATCTTAAACGAAGCGTCGCCCGAAGCGGAACCGCTGTCGCCGCCGTTGGAGGAGCAACCAGCTAGAATGGACATCGCCCCCAGACCTGCTGCGCTCGCGATAACGCTCCTGCGATTCATAACAGGGTTCAATGACTTACCGGTGAGGCTCGACATGCGGCTCTCCTCTCAAATCTCGTCGGGTTTCGGTAACCCGACAGGCCATCCTTCGCCGTGTTCGGCGTTCGCAAAATAGTAGACGCTTTAGTTGAGAAAAGTGGCGATTATTTCAACTTTTCTTTTGTTTTGTTCATTTATCCATAGTTCTGCGTATTTCTATTACTTTATGCAGTAATGCCACTTTATTGTGTGAAAGTAATGTTTCCGTTCTGTTACAGGCGTCCCTGCCCTGAATAAAACGGCCTCACCGGTCGCGCTTTATGCGCACTTAGGCGGCGATGTACTTGCCGTCCTGGATCACATAGGCTGTGGCGGGCTTTTCGACCTGGCCCTCGTCATTCCACGTCAGCTCGCCTGTCAGGCCCTCGATCTTGATCTTGCGCATGGCCTTGGCAAGGTCGCCGGCAATGTCGGCACCGTCGGCCGAAATGTCAATCCCCGCCCTATCGATAGCCTCGGCGATGGCGTGGACGCAATCGTAAGCGTCGGCGGCAAACTGGTTGGGCGTCTCGTCGTAGGCATCCTTATAGGCCTTGACGAAGTCGGCATTCTTCTCATCGTCAGCCGAAAACGGGGTCATGAGCAGTACGCCCTCGGCAAGAGAGGTATCGAAGCCCTCCACAGAGAGCAGGCCGTCCATGCCGTCGGTACCCATGAGCGTCATGTCGTAGCCCATGTCCTTGGCGTTCTTGAGCAAAACGGACGCCGGCGTGTAGTAGATCGGGGCAAAGATAAGCGTGGCGCCGGCCTCCTTGGCCTTGGTGAGCTGGTTGGTAAAGCTCGTGGAGGAATCGTCCTTAAAGGTCTCGGTATCGACGATGTCGAGCTTGGACGCCTTGGCCTGCTCGGCAAAAGCGTCGGCAACGCCCGAGCTATACGTATCGCCGGAGTTGTAGAACAGGGCGATCTTGGCATCCGCGTACTTCTCGGCCAAGAACTTCGCGGCGCTGGCGCCCATGGTGGGATCGGTGAAGCAAACCTGAAAGACCGTGGTCTTATCCTTGGTGACGTCGAGCGACGAGGCCGAAGGCGTGACCATGAGCATATCGTCAGCGATCTCGCCCGAGACGGCGACGGCGGCACCAGTCGTGACGGGGCCGACGAGTGCCTGCATGCCCCAGTCGCACAGGGTATTGAAGGCGTTGATGGCCTTCTCACCGTCGGCGACATCGTCCTCGGACTTAAGCGAGAGCTTGAGATCCTTGGTCGAGAAATCCTTGGCGGCGAGCTTGGCACCCTTCTCGGCCGAAACACCATAGGTTGCCGCGGCGCCGGTCAGAGGGCCGATGACACCGATCTTGAAGGTCTTGCCGTCATCGGCGGAGCCGCCATCCGAGCCACCCGACGAGCAACCAGCGAGTGCGGCGGCGGTGCCGAGCGCCGCGGCGCCGGCGAGAAAGTTCCTACGGCTGAGCGCGCTGTTGATGTTGAACATGGTGTCCCCCTTTTTTTCGCTGGCCGCGGTGCGGCCGTCTTGCGGTACGGGGCAAACCTTATGGCGCAAACGTTGACAGTTTGTTACGGAGTTTCGTTTGTAGCGAGCGTGTTTCCAATGTTTCCGCAGCGTTTCGGGGGTGCCGTTTTGTGCGACTCCTGTTGCCTGGCGAGCACGCGCCCTCGGTTCACGCTAGAATGCACTCAACCTTTAAGCGGTTAATCCATCCATAAGATGCACGAAGGAGCTATCTATGAGCGAA
>USJB01000048.1 GCA_900554905.1 uncultured Collinsella sp.
ATGATGAGGCCCGTCGTGCGCTGACCGTGCAGGCCGCGCAGGATTCGCAGCGTCAACGCGAACTGCAAAAGTCGATCGGCGGCGTGGCGGACCCGTTCCGTTTGATCGGTCTGGAGGCCGCAGGCACCGAACACGCCTAGATGTTGTGGTCAACCAGCGTATTCTCGCCTATATCCAGTCCTCTTTTTGGGTATAGAAGTCTATGTGTGTGCTAAAGTAATGAGTCCTGTGGACTATGAAGGGAGAATCTGTGCCAAAAAAGACTGAGAGCACGGGTACTGGGCTGGAATCCTACGTTGCAAAGCTCATGGGCAACGGCTCAAACAGGACTTCGGTAACCGAGGACGAGATTCAGGTCGCCCTGAAGGATATCGATGTAACTGATGAGCAGCTCACCGCGGTGTATTCCGCGCTGCGCAACAGCGGCATCCAGATTATCTCCGCGAGCGGTAACGACGACGCCCCCATGGACGTCGACGATGACGATAACGATACCGATACCGACGATTTCGATGACGACGACGAGCACGATTCCGGCTCGCTCGATGATCACGAGCTCAAGATGGCCCGCCAGGCCGACGCCGAGATGGGCTCTTCCAAGAGCAAAAAGAAGCGCACCGTGCGCACGTCTCGTTCGCGTTCGCGCGTGCGCGGCATCGATGCCTCCACGGTGATGCTGACCGGCGACCCGGTCCGTATGTACCTCAAGGAGATCGGTAAGGTCGACCTGCTGACCGCATCTGAAGAGGTCGATTTGGCCATGAAGATCGAGGCCGGTCTTGAGGCCACCGAGAAGCTCGAGGCTGCCGATGCTGGTGAGCTCGAACTCACGCGTGCCGAGATGCGTCGTCTTACGCGCATTGAGAACGTGGGCCTCGAAGCCAAGCAGGCACTCATCAGCGCAAACCTGCGTCTGGTCGTCTCCATCGCCAAGCGCTATGTCGGCCGTGGCATGCTGTTCCTGGATCTGATCCAGGAGGGTAACCTCGGTCTGATCCGTGCCGTCGAGAAGTTCGATTACCAGAAGGGCTTCAAGTTCTCCACGTACGCCACGTGGTGGATCCGTCAGGCCATTACGCGCGCTATTGCCGACCAGGCCCGTACCATCCGTATTCCCGTGCACATGGTCGAGACCATCAACAAACTCGTCCGCGTGCAGCGCCAGCTCCTTCAGGACCTTGGTCGCGACCCAACCCCCGAGGAGATCGGTGCCGAGATGGATATGAGCGCCGACCGCGTCCGCGAGATCCAGAAGATCTCGCAGGAGCCCGTGTCGCTCGAGACCCCCATCGGCGAGGAAGAGGATTCCCAGCTGGGCGACTTCATTGAGGACTCCCAGGCTATCGTTCCGCCCGATGCCGCCAGCTTCTCCATGCTGCAGGAGCAGCTCACCCAGGTGCTCGACTCGCTTGCCGATCGTGAGCGCAAGGTTATTGAGCTGCGCTTTGGCCTCGTCGACGGCCATCCCCGTACGCTCGAGGAAGTCGGTCGCGAGTTTGGCGTCACGCGTGAGCGCATCCGCCAGATCGAGTCCAAGACCCTGGCCAAGCTCCGCCACCCGAGCCGCAGCAGCAAGCTCAAAGACTATATCGAAAGCTAGTCAAGCAAGAGGCGCCCTCAAGCACATTCGCTTGGGGGCGCTTTCATGTAGTCGTTGGGAAAGCTAGTCTAGTCATTGGGGACGTTCTTGAATGACTAGTCGTTTAAGAACGTCCCCAATGACTAGTCGATTAGGAGTATCATCATCTGCGCAAATAAGCACGAAAGAGCATATTAGAGATTGAGAGCATATGGCTGACACCGTATCTAAGCACATTGACATGACCACCGGCTCGCTGTGGCGCAATATTCCCCTGTTCGCCTTCCCCGTGGCCGCCACGAGCATCTTGGAGCAGCTGTCAAACCTCATCGCCACGGTCATCATCGGTAACTTCTCGGGCGACCAGGGAACCCTCGCCATGGCGGCGGTCGGCTCCAATGTTCCGCTTACCAGTCTTATGCTCAACCTGTTTATTGGCATGTCGCTTGGCTCCAACGTGGTCATCGCCAACGCTATCGGCCGCAACGATCAGAACATGGTCAAACGCGCCGTCCATACCTCGATTTTAATGGCGCTCGTGGGCTTTGTCGTCATCGCACTGGGCGAGATCTTTGCCGAGCCCATGCTCGCCTCGCTCTACCTGCGCGTCTTTTTGCTCAGCCTGCCCTCAATCTTGCTCTACAACTTTGAGGCCGCGATCTTCCGCTCCGTCGGCATCACCCGCATGCCGCTGCAGGCGCTTGCCGTGTCCACCGTCCTCAACATTGGCCTGGACCTCATCTTTGTCCCCGTACTCCACTGGGGCGTCGCGGGCGTCGCCATCGCCACCGCCATCGCCTACACCGTCAGTGCCGCTACACTCTTTATCCGCCTGCTCAAGACCGACTCCGTCGTCCGCGTCACCCCACGCGACCTGGCTATCGACCCCGTCGCCCTCAAGCGCATCGTCAAGATCGGCCTGCCCGCCGGCATCCAAAGCGCCGTCTTTGCCGTCGCCAACATCATCATCCAGTCTGCCATCAACAGCCTGGGCACCGAAGTCATGGCGGCATCGAGCGCCGCCATGAGTCTAGAGTATGTGTGCTACAACCTGCTCAACAGCTTTAGCCAGGCTTGCACCACCTTTGTGGGACAAAACCACGGTGCCCGCCAGATCGACCGCTGCACCAAAACGCTCAAGGTCTGCCTGGTCGAAGGTGGTATCGTCGCGCTCACCACAATTATCGTTATTGTCGGCTTGGGGCGCGAGATCCTATCGCTGTTCAACAGCGATCCCAATATCGTCTCGATCGGCTATATCCGCGTGTGCTCGATCTTCCCGGCGTACGCCTTTAGCATGTTCTACGAAAACATGTCAGGCTACCTGCGCGGCTTTGGTATCTCGCTCATGCCCGCCCTCATCACCATGATCTGTGTCTGCGGCATCCGCTTCTATTGGGTGTTCTGCGTGTTCCCGCACTTCCGCACCTTTGCGAACATCATGATAGTCTACCCCATCAGCCTGGGCACCACGGCGTTCTTTATGGTCGTGGCGGTGCTACTCTGCCACCCGGCACGTACCTATCGCGCCACCCAAGCCAAAGCGACAGCCCGCTAAACACCGCACTCAACGCCACGCCAGTCATTAATTGACAATATGCGAGCTCATATAGTCGATAAAGCGCCTCGTGGCGATAGGCATGGTGTCCCAGCTGCGCCAGGCAGCCACCACGTCGCGCGAGGGGGCATGCACGATGGGCCGCACACAAATATCGGCTCGCATGCCCTCCACAGTACGACGGTAGAGCATGCTCACGCCCAGGCCCTCCTCCACCATCGCCATGATGGTGTAGTCGTCGGTCACCTCACTCGTCACGTGCGGCGACAGCCCGTGCGTTGCGAATGCATCGAGTACCAGACTCTGTTCGCCCTCATCCAGCAGCACAAACGGCTCGGACGCTAAGTCGGCAAGCGTCACCTTTTCCTTTGCTGTCAGCGGATGCGCGGCCGGCAACAATGCTACCAACTCGTCGTGATAGACGACGCGCTTCTCGAGCCCCGCGGTAAATCCGCGTGCTGTAAAACAAAAATCAACCACGCCATCGTGCACCCATTGAGCGTTGCGCGTGTAATCGCCCTGCTTGAGGGTGAAGCGTACGCCCGGGTGCAGCGCACCAAAGTCGCGGATCACACGCGGCAGCACGGTACGACTCACGTTGGTAAACGTCGCGATGCGAATGTCGGTCGACGAAAGCCCCAGCAGCTCCTGGCGCTTGCCCTCAAGTTCGGCCTCAGCAGTCACGATCTGGCGCAGGTACGGCAGATATTGTTTACCGTCGCGCGTAAGCGACACGCCCTGCTTGCCGCGCTCGATAATCGTAGTGCCCAGCTCGCGCTCGAGTGCCTTGACGGCTTGGCTCACCGCGCTTTGCGTATAGCCCAGCTCGTCCGCCGCGCCTTTAAGGCTGCCGCGATCGACTACCATACAAACAATCTGATACCGCGATGCCATCGTGCCTCCACTTCGATATGGTTGTAAAACGTTTTGCCATGGCTCATTCTGTCAACATTAGTATTTCTTAATCATACTGAAGATACATTCGCTTTACTACATCCGCATCTGGGAGCAGAATCCTTTTTACGAAACCGTTCCGTAACAAAAGGAGTCCCATGGATCGCAAAAAAGCAATCGCGCTCTCATTTTCCGTTCCCGTCGCATGGGGCTTTTCGTATCCCCTCATGAAGATCGGTATGGACAGCATGAATGCCACGAGTATCGTCGCGCTACGCTGCATCATCGCCTTTGCGGCCTGCCTGCTGCTCTTCCACAAACGCGCGTTGCACATCAACCGCGACCTTATGGTCCGCGCAGCCATCATCGGCGCCATTATGGCAACCGAGCTCACCTGCATGTGCCTGGGCTCCAGCCTCACCTCTGCCTCCACTGCCGGCTTTTTGCAGAGCCTGACGGTCGTGATCGTGCCGTTTGCCAACGCCGCCCTGCTGCGCCGCGCCCCCGAACGCAAAGTGCTTGTCGGCACCGCCATCGTCACCTGCGGCATGCTGCTGCTCTCGGGCGCCGACTTTACCAGCCTGAATCCCGGCGCGATCATCATGCTGCTCTCCGCTTTTGTCTATGCCGGCCATATCATTGTGGCGAAGCGCTTTGTCGAAGATGTCGACCCGCTGGCTCTGGGCGTTTGGCAGCTGGGCTTTGGCGGCTTGTTCTCGGGCATCGCAGCATTCACCTTTGGCGGCTTCACGCTTCCCGGCACGCCTAACGAGATCGTCGTTGTCTTCGCGCTCGCACTCATCTGCTCTGCTTACGGCTTTATCACCCAAACGCTCGTGCAGCCCCACGTGCCTGCCGAGACCACCGGCTTCGCCTTCTCGCTCGAGCCGGTCTGCTCCGCCGTCTTTTCGTTCTTCTTGGTTGGCGAGATCCTGAGCCCCATCGCCTTCCTGGGTGCAGCTCTCATCCTCACCGGCGTCATGGCGGCAACCGTCGAGCTTCCGCGCCTCCGCGCACATGGACAGGCTCGCATGGCAGGAGCGCCCGAGCACGTCTCGTAGACCCCGCTCTTCATACAGCCGCGGCATAAAGGCAACCGGTGCGCCTTTACAATAGATGCCAACAGAGCATCTGCCATAAAGGAGCCCCATGGACACCGCAACCCGCGACCTCAACATAGCAACTTGGTTGGGCAATGCGCCGCAGCCGGTACGTGACACTACGAACCAGCTGCTCGAGCGCATCGCCCTTTTGCGTGCCGAGCAGACCATCTACCCGGCACAAGACGACATCCTCAATGCCCTCGCCTACACGCCGGCCGACCAGGTCAAAGTTGTCATCTTGGGTCAGGACCCCTATCACGGACCCAACCAGGCAATGGGACTGTCGTTCTCGGTCGCCGCGACGCAAACCAAGTTGCCACCGAGCCTGCGCAACATCTATAAGGAACTCAAAGCCGATCTGGGTTGTCCCATTCCCGCCACGGGAGATCTAACACCATGGGCACAACAGGGCGTCCTGCTCCTCAACACTACGCTCACCGTGCGCGAGCATGCCGCTAACTCGCACGCCAAGCTTGGCTGGAACACGCTCACCGACTACATTATCGAACGCTGCTGCCAGCTGCCCCAACCGGTCGTCTTTTTGGCATGGGGCCGCTTTGCCCAGCAGATGGTCGAAGGTAAGCTCGTCGCAACTGGTGCGGTCAAGGCAACCGATAAGTTCTGTCTGGCCTCCACGCACCCCTCGCCGCTTTCGGCCAACCGTGCCACGGCAGAACTCCCCGCTTTTATAGGGTCGCGCCCCTTCTCGGCAGCCAATCGGCTACTCGAACAGCACGGCTTGACCCCCGTCAACTGGACTTGCCTCGGCTAAAAATCGATGCATCAAAAACGCGCCCGACGGCTTTCCATCGGGCGCGCTTCCTATTCGGGCCAAATAAATTGTGTGCGGCCAGCCTCGCCGCCATCGATCAACAGACTCTGCCCGGTCATAAACCGGTTGGTCACGCCCACAAAGTAGATCCACTCGGCGATCTCTTGGGCGGTTGCCCAGCGCTTAAGCGGTGTGAGCTCCATAATCTGGTTCCACAGGTGCTCGTCTTCCATCACACAACGGTTGAGCGGCGTGATAACGCCACCCGGGTCCACACTGTTGGCGATGGCCTGCGGTGCCAGGCGGTTTGCAAGGTTCTTGGTGTAGGCGATAACGCCGCCCTTGCTGGCGGCATAGGCGGGAAACTCCGATCCCGTATGCCCGCTCGCCGACCCCACATTGACCACGGATCTGATCGCCGGTGCCGGCTTGGCGGCGAGCCCCTCCCCCACAAAGGCGTAGCGCTCGGTCACGTTGATGGTGCCACACAGGTTGGCGGCGATGTCGTCGGCCGAATCCTGCGTACCGGCAACGTTCACGATTACCTGGGGTTCAAGATCGCCTGGAAACGAGTCAGACTCGCGTACATCAACGACCAGATGGCGGTAGCGCTCGTGTTCGATCGCCGCCGGCAGCAGGTCAAAGCCCACGACCTCGTGGCCCTCGTCCAAAAAGCGCTGCACGCACGCGGCTCCGATACCGCCCGAAGCGCCCGTGATCAAAACCCGCATACTTGCTCCTTAGGCGGTTGCGTGGCGCTCGAGGTACTCGGAGCCCACATTCTCGCGCTCCCAGCCGCGCACGACCTTGTAGCCCACGGGGCTCAGGAAGACTTCGCACAGCAGCTCGGCGACGGCACCCGTCAGCGAGCACATAAGGACCTGCACCCAGGTCCAACCAAAGAACGTGTGGCTCACCACAATGGCAAAGACCAGGTTGTCGATAAACTGGCCAACGCCCGTAGACACATAGGAGCGGAAGGCGAAGCTCGCAAAGTTATTCTTTTTGAGCATACGGCCGAGCGACTGGTTGAGCGTGGAGTTAACCACGGCAGAAACGAGCATTGCCAGCGAAGAGCCCAACACCACGTACCAGGTGCCGCCGATGGTGGCGTTAAGGGCGTTGTTGACCTCGATCATGCCCGTGTCGTAGTAAGCGCCCCACATGCCGGGCGTGAGCGAACACGCCCAAAAGCACAGGCTGACGGCGAGGTTGACCAGCAGCGCAAGGATAGAGATTTTGATGGATGCCTTGGCGCCAAAGCGCTTGCAGATCATGTCCTGGCACAAAAACGAAACCCAGCTCACCACAAAGCCGCAATCGAGTGCCAGATACGGCAGGCTGATAAGCTCTTTGTTGGCCAGCAGGTTCATCATGATGACGCTCACGAAAAACAGCGAAACCGTTGCCGCGGGAATGCTCCGCAGCAGGACCTTGTAGTCCTCCATGACCTTCTTGATCATTATGTACTCCTTTGGTTTTAGGTTTAACGAGCAGGATATCGGACCCGAACTGCTCGGACGCCCCGGTCTTGAAACGACGGTGGGTATGATAGCCGCTCGCGCGGCATAAGGCAAACAAACGGCGCGGCAGCCCCACAGGACCACCGCGCCAATGCGTTAAAAGGCCACGTTGCCAAACTCCGACAGGATAAGGTCGGGGTTGTGGTCGGTTGCCCAATCCACGTTCCACGGGCTCGTGAACAGCAGCAGCTTGCCGCCGCGCATGTCCTCGACACGCAGCGTGTCGCGCGTGAGCGAAAGGCCCGGGATATCGATGGTGTCGGGGTCGTTCTGGATCCAGCGGATGTCCGTATAGGGCAGTGGCTGGCGACGAACCTCAACACGGTACTCGGCCTTGAGGCGGCGCTCGAGTACCTCAAACTGCAGCACGCCGACCACGCCCACGATGACGCTCTCCATGCCGGCACCCAGCTCGCGGAAGATCTGGATGGCACCCTCCTGGGCAAGCTCCTCCATGCCCTTGACGAACTGCTTGCGCTTCATGGTGTCCTTGGGAGACACCCGTATGAAGTGCTCCGGCTCGAAGGTGGGGATGCCGGAGAACTTGAATTTCTTTCCAGGCACCGTCACCGTGTCGCCGATGGAGAAGATGCCCGGGTCGAACACGCCGATGATGTCCCCGGCGTAGGCCTCGTCGATGATCTCCCGCTCCGCGGCCATCATCTGCTGGGGCTGGGAGAGGCGCAGCTTCTTGTTGCCCTGAACGTGGTAGTATTCCCTGTCCCGCTCGAACTTGCCGGAGCAGATGCGCATAAAGGCGATGCGGTCGCGGTGGGCCTTGTTCATGTTGGCCTGAATTTTAAAGATGAAGGCAGAGAACTCGTCGCGGCAGGGGTCCACGGTCTCGCCGGTCAGGCTGTCCACGCGGGCCAGCGGGG
>USJB01000049.1 GCA_900554905.1 uncultured Collinsella sp.
GCGGGGGAGAACCTGGGCTTTTTGCCCGGCACCCTCGAGGAAAAGATCGATCCCTACATGCGTCCGCTTTACGACGCCCTTTTTGACATGATGGATCGCGAGCGCACCGATGAGCTTATGGAGCGCGGCGTGATCGAGATCGCCCCGCTCGCCTACATGCGCGGCCGCACGCTGAGCGATGCCTTCGTGGTGCTCGACGAGGCGCAAAATACCACGCCCGAGCAGATGAAGATGTTCCTGACACGCCTTGGGTTCAACTCCAAGTTCGTGATTACCGGCGACCTGAGCCAGCGCGACCTGGTGGGTCGTCGTGGCGGCTTGGCGGATGTCGAGAAGATTTTGGGCCGTGTCGACGATGTCGCATTTTCGCACCTCGAGCGTGCCGACGTGGTGCGCCATGCCCTGGTGGGTCGTATCGTCGAGGCATACGATACTTATGATGATGTGCGCGAGAAGCGCGTACGTGACCGAAAGGAGTCCCGTTGAGTGTATTGATCAGCAACGATGCCGAGCTCGATACGCTGCTCGACGCGCAGGAGGTGGAGCACATCTGCGAGGTTGTGCTTGCCGCCGAGGGCGTTGAGCGTGAAGTCGAGATTTCCCTTTCGTATGTCGACGAGGACGAGATGCACGAGCTCAACCACGAGTGGCGCGGTATCGACCGCACCACCGATGTGCTCTCGTTTGAGTGCGATTCGGCCTTTGACGATGATATTCCCGCCGACGAGACGCTCGAGCTCGGCGATATCATCTTGGCCCCGCAGGTTATTGCCCGTCAGGCCCCCGGTTTTGGCAATAGCCCCGCTGACGAGTGTCGTCTGATGCTCGTACACGGCATGCTGCACCTGCTGGGCTATGACCACATCAAGGACGACGAGGCCGAGGTCATGGAGGCCCGCGAGGACGCCATCCTGCGCGATCTGGCGCTCGAGCGCGGCGAGGACCCCAAGCTAGTTCACGTCGGCCCCATCACCAACCACGCCCACGACTAGGAGCCGTCTATGATTCCCGGATCGAACAAGGACCATCCATCCTTCTTAAAGTCGTTTTCCTACGCCATGGAGGGTTTTGTCACCGCCGTCAAGACCGAGCGCAACATCAAGGTCATGCTCGCAGCAGGCGTGTGCACCGTCATTGCCGGCTGCATTGTGGGGCTCGATATTGCCGAGTGGGCTACGGTCATCATCTGCTGCGGCCTGGTGATTCACGGCGAGCTGTGTAATACCGCCATGGAGGCGATTGTCGACCTGGCGACCCAGGAGCTGCATCCACTGGCCAAGCGCGCGAAGGATATCGCCGCTGCCTCTGTTTACATTCTTTCCATCACCGCCGCGATTGTGGGCGTGCTGGTATTTGCCCACGCGCTCGGCTTTATTTAGAAAGGGATTCCCATGTCCGACAATACGCAGGCTTCCGATGAGATCCTGGACGCCGAGGCCCTGGACGCGGTGGATACCGAGGGGCTCGAGGATGTCGAGGAGTTCGACCCGTTTGAGGGCATGAGCGACGAGGAGCTCGACGCCCTGTGCGACGAGGGCGACAGCCTCGCGGGCTTTGGTGACGTGGAGCCCGGTTTCCGCAGCGGCTTTGTGGCCCTGGTCGGACGCCCCAACGCCGGCAAGTCCACGCTGCTTAATGCCTGCTATGGCAAAAAGGTCGCCATCACCTCACCGGTGGCTCAGACGACCCGCCGCCGCATGCGCGCCGTCGTCAACCGTCCCGGCTACCAGCTGGTCTTTGTCGATACCCCGGGTATTCATAAGCCCAAGGACGGTCTGGGATCCGAGCTCAACAAGAGCGCGTTGTTCGAGCTGAACGATGTCGATGTCGTCGCGTTTTTGATTGATGCCACCAAGCCGATCGGCAGGGGAGACGCTTGGGTTGCCGAGCGCGTCAGAAGCGCCCGTTGCAAGAAGGTCCTGGTGCTCACTAAGGCCGATGAGGCCGACCCCGCACAGGTCATGGAACAGCTTAAGGCTGCCCACGAGCTCATGGAATATGACGACGAGATCGTGACGTCGTCGGTCAAGAACTTCAACGTCGATGCCTTTATCGAGACCGTCGCTCACTTCTTGCCCGAGGGCCCGCGCTGGTTCCCCGAGGACATGGGCACCGACGCGTCCGACGAGACCCTCGTGGCCGAGTTTGTGCGCGAGAAGGTCTTGCGCCGCACCCGTGATGAGATCCCGCACTCCGTGGGCGTGATCTGCGATGCGCTCGAGCAGACCAAGAAGGTGCTGCGCGTGCACGCCACCATTTATGTTGAGCGTGAGGGCCAAAAGGGCATCATCATCGGTAAGGGCGGCGAGATGATCAAGCATATCGGTATCGACGCCCGTCGCGATCTTGAGCGCATTTTTGGCACGCAGGTCTTTTTGGAGCTGGACGTGAAGGTCAAGGCCGGCTGGCGTGACGACGAGTCCCAGATTCGTCGCTTTGGCTACAACGCCGAGGACTAAGGACGCGCGGCGCGCATGGCAGGCTCCCGGACATATCGTACGAAGGTGCTCGTCCTCGACAAGACGAAGCTCAAAGAGACGGACCTGATCCTGACGATGCTTGACGAGCGGGGTCGGCAGGTTCGTGCCGTGGCAAAGGGCGCCCGCAAACCCGGTGGGCGCCTGGCTGCGCGCTGCGAGCTGTTCTGTACCGTCGATATGCTGCTCGCGCATGGGCGGTCTCTCGACGTGGTTTCCCAGGCCGAGCTTATGGAGGCGCCGCTCGGCGCTGCGCCCGATTACGAGACGACTTGCGCCGCAAGCGCGATCGCCGAGGTTGCTCGCGTGTGCTCGTTCGAGGACGCCGAGGACCCGTTTACCTTTGCCATCACGCAGCGAGCGCTTGCCCTGGTGGGCAGCGGGCTCGACACAGCGCATATGGATCTGCTTGTGGCGGCATATGTCTTTAAACTGTTGTCGCACGTTGGCTACCGACCCGATTTTTCGGCCTGCGTGCTGTGCGGAGACCCCATGCTGTCGTATTTTTCGCCTCAGGCCGGCGGGCTCATGTGCGGCTCGTGCGCGTCGAGCGTTCCGGGTGCCGAGCTGGTGTCGACCGGCGAGGTTGCATGGCTTCGCGCCCTCATGTCTATGACGTTCGATGCGCTCATGGCCGAGAGGGTCGATCCCCATACCGCAGCCTTTTTGCTGGGGCTTTCGCATGTTTGGGCTGCGACGCACGCCGATCAACGCCTCCGTGCGATGGAATTCATGTTGGGTCGGTGATGATGCACAGGCGCGGGCTGTTTGTGGTAACATACCGACCTGTTGGTACCTCGACCTTGGATGTTCGCTCCACCGGCGGCTTCCCAGTCCGAGGCGAATAGAGTCGCCCACAGGCGACGCGAAACGAAAGGTGAAACAATGACTGTTTCCAAAGAGCGCAAGGCGGAGCTGACTGCCCAGTTCGGTAACACCCCGGTCGACACCGGCAACCCCAAGGTTCAGGTCGCCATCCTGTCCGAGCGCATCAAGGAGCTGACCGAGCACATGAAGTCCCACCAGAAGGACTTCCACACCCGTCGTGGCCTGCTCATGCTCGTCGGCCGTCGTCGTCGTCTTCTCTCCTACATCAAGAAGAACGACATCGTCGAGTACCGTGAGCTCATCAAGGCTCTGGGCATCCGCGACAACATCCAGTAAGGATTTGTACATGCTAAGAGCGTCCTGCGCAGCGGGGCGCTCTTTTTGTGTAAGGGCGTGAACAATCACGCTCTGAAGCGTGGCGGGGGCAGGGGGCCTGCGTCACATGAGAAGCCCGCAGGCAAGGGGCCTGTGGGGTAAAGGAGAACAATGACACTCGTATCCAAGACCTTTGAGCTGTACGGCAAGACCTACACCTTCGAGTCTGGCGAGCTTGCCAAGCAGGCCACCGGCGCTTGTCTGGTCAAGCAGGGCGACACCACGATGCTCGACACCGTGGTCGTCTCCAAGGAGCGCAAGAACTACGACTTCTTCCCGCTGACCGTCGACTTCAACGAGAAGATGTACGCTGCCGGTCGTATCCCGGGTGGCTACCTCAAGCGCGAGGGCCGTCCCAGCGAGAAGGCCACGCTCACGGCTCGTATGATCGACCGCCCGATCCGCCCGAGCTTCCCGGACGGCTTCCGCAACGAGGTGCATATCGTCGCCACCTCACTCGTCGCCGACCAGGTTAACCCCTTCGACGTCATCAACGTCATGGGTGCCTCCCTGGCCATGACGCTCGGCGGCGTGCCCTTCGAGGGCCCGCTTGCCTGCGTGCGCATCGGCCGTAACGTGGAGACCGGCGAGTTTATCGTTAACCCCACCTATGAGGAGCGCGAGAACTCCGATCTGGACCTGGAGTTGGGCGGCTCTGCCGACTTCATCTCGATGGTCGAGGCCGGCGCCGAGGAGATCTCCGAGGACGACATGCTCGCCGCTATGAAGTTTGGCCAGGAGGCCCTTGCCGCTTTCTGCCAGGCTCAGGACGAGTTTGTCGCCGAGTGGGAGCAGGTCAACGGCCCCATCGTCAAGAAGGAGTACCCGCTCGACCAGCCCGTCGAGGAAGTCCAGGAGCGCATTTTCGCCCACTACGACGAGATGGCTGCCGCCCTTCGCGACGCCGACAAGCTCTCCCGTATCGGTAAGGTCGAGGCTCTGAAGGAGTCCATCCGCGCCGAGTTCACCGAGGAGGAGCAGGCCGCTTGGGAGCGCGAGATCCCCGTGGCGCTCAAGAAGCTCGAGAAGAAGGCCATGCGCACCATGGTCGTCGAGACCGGCGAGCGCGTCGACGGTCGTGCCGCCGACGAGATTCGCCCCATCATGGTGAAGGATAACTACCTGCCGCTCGTTCACGGCTCTGGTCTGTTCCAGCGTGGCCAGACCCAGGTGCTTTCCGTCCTGTCGCTCGGCATGCTCAACGAGGGCCAGCGTCTGGATACCATCGAGCCCACCGAGGGCAAGCGCTACATGCACCACTACAACTTCCCGCCGTTCTGCACCGGCGAGACCGGCCGCATGGGCAGCCCCAAGCGCCGCGAGATCGGTCACGGCAACCTGGCCGAGCGCGCCCTGCTTCCGGTGCTTCCCGACGAGAACGAGTTCCCCTACGCCATCCGCGTCGTCTCCGAGGTCATGGAGTCCAACGGCTCCTCTTCGATGGCTTCGACCTGCGGCTCCACGCTCGCCCTTATGGACGGCGGCGTGCCCATTAAGCGCCCGGTCTCCGGTATCGCCATGGGCCTGATCCAGGAGGAGGGCAAGACCGTGGTCCTGTCCGACATCCAGGGTCTCGAGGACTTCCTGGGCGACATGGACTTTAAGGTCACTGGCACCACCGAGGGCATCACCGCCCTGCAGATGGACAACAAGGCTACTGGCCTTACCTTCGACACCCTGGCCCGCGCCCTGCAGCAGGCCAAGGAGGGTCGCGCCTTCATCCTGCAGAAGATGCTCGATGTGATCCCCGAGCCGCGCCACACCACGCGCAGCACCGCTCCGCGTATCGTCTCCATCCAGGTTCCGACCGACAAGATTCGCGACGTCATCGGTTCCGGCGGTAAGGTCATCCGCGGTATCCAGGACGAGACCGGCGCTTCGGTCGACATCCAGGAGGACGGCACCGTCTTTGTCGGCGGCACCGGCGAGTCTGTCGATCAGGCCGTCGAGCGCATCAAGCTCATCATCAAGGTTCCCGAGCCGGGCGAGGAGTACACCGGTCGCGTGGTCTCCATCCAGCCCTTTGGCGCCTTCGTCAACCTGTTGCCCGGCAAGGACGGCCTGCTGCACATCTCCCGCGTCGCCAAGGGCCGCGTGGAGAAGGTCGAGGACGTCCTCAACGTGGGCGATGAGGTCAAGGTCGTCGTCATCGAGGTCGACGATCGCGGCAAGATCTCGCTCGATCGTCTGGACAAGCCCGAGGCCCCGGCTCGCGCCGAGGGTGCCTCCGAGGGCGACGGCGAGCACTTCCAGCGCCGTGAGCGTCCGCGTCGCGAGCGCTCCGAGCGCAGCGATCGTCCGCGCCGTCCCGGCGACAACGGAGGCCGCAAGCCCCGCCGTCACCACGACGCCGAGTAACAGCTCCACATAAGCAGTTCAACAAGGGCGACTCCGTACAGGGGTCGCCCTTTTGCTTGCGCCCGGGAGGGCCGCATATGAAGTTTCCTGCTCTACAGTCCTGCGCAAGACGAGAAACCGGCGGGATAGACCAGTTCAGATGGGGCTTTGATGCATGGGTGGTCTGTTGTTGTGCAAATGGGTATCATACTGTGGTTACTGCATCGACTCTGTGATGCATGTTTGTACGTTCCCGGCGGTCGGTTTGCCAGAAGCGCCCCGTCGGTTGTTCCAGACCCGTTTCGTAGAAAGGAAACAACACTCACCTATGGCAGCTAAAAAATCATCTCCCTTGAAGATCATCCCGCTCGGCGGCCTTGATGGCATCGGCAAGAACATGACGGTCTTCGAGTGCGGCGACGACATGGTGCTCGTCGATGCCGGTCTCATGTTCCCGGATGACTCCCAGCCCGGTATCGATCTGGTACTTCCCGACTACACCTATGTTTTGGAGAACGAGGAGAAACTCCGCGGTATCGTTGTCACCCACGGCCACGAGGACCACACCGGTTCGCTTCCGTATCTGCTGCAGGACCTCAACAACAAGGTGCCCATCTTCTCGAGTAAGCTGACACTTGGCTTTATCGAGGGCAAGCTTTCTGAGTTCCGCATTCGCGCACCCAAGTTCCGCGAGGTCAAGGGCGGCAGCCATGTCAACCTCGGCGGCATCTCGCTCGACTTCTTCTCGATGACGCACTCCATCCCCGGCGCTCTGGGCGTGTTCATCCGCACCAATCAGGGCACCGTTATGCACACCGGCGACTTTAAGCTCGACCAGACGCCCATCGACGGTGTCACGCCCGACTATGCCGCTATCAGCCGCTTTGCCAAGCAGGGCATCGACCTGCTGCTTTCCGACTCCACCAATGCCACGGTTCCCGGCTTTACCAAGTCCGAGGCCGAGGTTGGTCCCAACCTGTTGCACGCCATCAAGAATGCCCCGGGTCGCGTGTTCGTCGCGTCGTTCTCGAGCCACATCCATCGACTGCAGCAGATCTGCGACGCCGCCCGCAAGTGCGGCCGCAAGGTCGTCGTGACCGGTCGTTCCATGCTCACCAACACCCGTGTGGCGCGCGAGCTCGGTTATCTCAACATTGATGATGCCGATATCATCGATGCCTTCGATATCGATAACCTGCCCGACGATAAGATCGTCGTCATGTGCACCGGTTCGCAGGGCGAGCCTCTGTCGGCCCTTTCGCGCATGGCTAACGGCGAACACAAGACGCTTTCCATCCACGAGGGCGATACCGTCATCCTCTCGGCAACGCCGGTCCCCGGTAACGAGAAGGCCGTTCAGCAGGTCGTCAACAGCCTCGCCAAGCTTGGCTGCGACGTGTGGGATAAGAACCGCGCCCTCGTTCACGTCTCGGGTCACGGTAGCCAGGAGGAGCTCAAGCTCCTGATGGCCATGGCCAAGCCTACGTACTTTATGCCGGTCCACGGCGAGGCCGTGCATCTGCGCGCCCATGCCCAGCTTGCCCGTAAGATGGGCATCAAGGATGATCATATCTTTATCCTCGACAATGGAGATACGCTCGAGATGCGTGGCGGTATCGTCAAGCGCGGTACGCCCGTCGAGTCCGGCGTCGTCTACGTCGACGGCCTGCGTATCGGCGATACCGACCCCATCGTCCTGCGCGATCGTCAGAAGCTCGCCAACGACGGTATGGTTACCGCTGTTGCCATCGTCTCGCTCAAGCACAAGAAGATCGAGGCCATCGAGTTCTCGGGTCGCGGCGTCTCGTTTGCCATCGACGACCAGTTCTCCGAGGATGCCTCCGCATCCATTATGAAGACGATCGAGAAGGGTAAGTTTAGCTTTACCAGCAGCGGTTCCGATGCCATTCGCAAGGCCGTGCGCGATTCGCTCTCTAACTTTATCTGGAGCCGTACGCGCACCCGTCCGATGATCATCCCGGTCGTCATGGAGGTTTAGTTTGGCGCGCGGATCTGCACAAAACGCCAAAGGTAATAAGGCCAATAACCAACCGGCATCTGCTAAGGGTGCCGGTTCCCATCTTCGTGCCAATAAGGGCCACGAGAGATGGTCAATTATGGGTTTGGTATGCCGACACGCCTTGTT
>USJB01000050.1 GCA_900554905.1 uncultured Collinsella sp.
TGAGGAAGGCTAGTACTCCTTAACCGGATGCTTCTTACCGAAACCACCGTCGATGCCGAAACGGCAGAGCCTGTCGATGGCGCGAAGGTGCTCATCAATGGCGTTGGCGATCTGAGTGTCAACGATGCTGTCATGGTCGTTAAGGCTGCGGACCGCCTCGTCGGCGGCCATGAAGGCCTTGATGGCTTGATTGAACTGAGCCTTAAAGATGTCGACCTTCTCAATTGCGGAGGCTCGGTCTGCCATCTCGCGCTCGAGCCGATGTACGGCTTCCATTAAATCGCTCATGCTATTCCTTTCCCTCGGGTGTTCTGTCTAATATATCGCCCCGTGCGGACACGATTCTCACCTAAGGAATGGCAATGGTGTGTTCATAAACACGCAGATAGACGACTTAACAGGATTCGATTTACGGGGTGATTGAACCTGTGGTGGTGCGGATGCCCCGACCCGCGGCACGACTTAACCGCCGTTATGTTAGCGACATGTCTAACATAACGGCGGCGCAGGGCGCTCACTCCCTGCGGCAACGCCGATTCCGGGAAGGCACGCCGGGGCTATGCCGACCTGAGTATCCTCTCGGCCTTCTCGATCGCGGCCGAGCGCAGAAACTCCGACTTCCGCATCCCGCACGCGGCGGCCGCCCGTTCGATGAGGTCGGCGCCCGTCTTCGGGCACTTGAAAGACAGGTTGGCGTTGGCCTCCACCTCGGAAAGCCTGGGGCGGCCGACTCGGAGGTTCACCAGGCTCCCCTCCCAGGAGCCGGATTCGTATTCCGCGCACTCGCGCTCGATGTCCTCATCCGTGATAACGGATCCGTTTGCAAGCCTATATTCCATCAGTAACCTCTCCTTCTCGCGTTCTCGATCTCCCTTAGCGTCTTCTTGCTCGGCGGCGTCATGGCGTGGTAGACGAGCCACGCGCCGTCGGCCAGGAGGACACCGACCATCTCGATGTACCGGCCTTGCGGGTCGTAGCCCGTCCGCATCTCGCACTCCCCGGGTATGCGGACGGCCGCGAAGCAGTAGCTCTCCCACGCCGCCTCGACATCACCGTCATCTAGCTCGGGGTGCCGCTCGTGAACTCTCTGGTGTATCCGGACCATGAGCCTCCAATCTTTACGATAATATTCTACTACTATTTGGTAGTAGAATATTATCCGTCCCAACATATTCCATTAGCCGTTCGTCCCAAAACGTATGCCGCGCGGCACTCGAAAACCGAACCCTCGATGCCGTGAACAGCGAGTGCCAAAACCCAGTGTCAAAACCTCGCCTTTGATTCCCATGGGAAAATCAAACTACGAGGCAGGAGGATAAAAATGACACGATATGGATATGCCCGCGTGAGCACAAAGGACCAGAAGCTCGACCGCCAAATCGAGGCATTGGTCAACGCTGGCGTGGCCTATGAGCGCATCTTCAAAGACAAGGAGACTGGCGCACGCGAGGGCGACCGCACGCAACAGAAAAAGTTGTTCAAAAAGATGAAGCGCGGCGATGAAGTGGTGGTCGAGTCCTGGGAGCGCCTGACCAGATCGACGAGGCAGCTGCTGAACTATGACCTGATGTTCAGGAACTTAGGAGTGAAGCTCATATCACTGAAGCAGCCCGTTGACCTCGATACTGCATTCGGCCGTTTCGTGCTGGGCACCCATGCCTGCACCGCCGAGCTCGAGCGCGACCTGATCAGGCAGCGCCAGGCCGAGGGTATCGCCGTCAAACGGAGCCGCGGTGGCAACGTCGGGGGCCGCCCGCGCATCGCGGACGTCAAGGCCGACGCTGCCGTGAAGCTCTACCTCGCCCGTGAGACGCCAATTCCCGACATCTGCGCCGCAACAGGTATCTCGAAATCGACCCTGTACCGCGTGCTCCGCGAGCGCGGGTTAGTGGGCGTCAGAAGATAAATCCGAGTGCGCTACTATATAAGAGTGCGGTATTTCTCCAACTGAAACCCTGCGTGAACGCATGACTTGAGACGCCTTTTTAGAACTCACCGATCGCAGGACGAACACAACTCAACAGCGGCCGCGTATTTGTTCCCAGCCGTACGGCGTGGCGGAGCCATGCCCGTTGTTGATTGGAGTGCCGCATCATGGCCGAAAACCAAGTCCAGTCCGAAAAGAAAATGACCAGTCTGAATGTCTCATCGGAGACCCGTGACGCCATAAAGGACATCAGCACGAGCCTTGGCCTCTCGCAGGCCGATACCGTCGCCCGCTTGGTCGACGGCTACCACCCTAACGCCACTCCCGGCATGAAGACTGCGCTCGACGCATCGGCCGTCCTCGATGAGGCGGTCGAGCGGGTCAAGCGCATCATCGTGGGCGCTGCCGAAGCCGCCGCGATGGAGGCTCGTGCTGCCCGCGAGGACGCCGACGCCGCCAAGAAAAGTGCAACGGAACAGATTCAGAGCATCAAATCTAATTGCGTCGAGCAGGTCGCCGCCATCAAAGAGAAATTCGAGCTGGATACTGCGAGCTTGGAGATTGAGAACGATGAGCTCCACGCCACCGTCGCCGATTACCTCTCGCAGCTCAAGAAGCTCGATTCCGAGAACAATCAGCTCTTGGCAGAATCAGCCGCAAAAGACGATCGAATTGAAAGCATGAGGGGTGCGGTCGACGCCGCGGCCAAGGCTCAGTCCGATCTCAACGTCTCCCTCCTCGCCCAGCGTGACCTGATGGCCGAGGTCGCCGCCCTCAAGGACCGCCTCGCCGCCTCCGAGCAGCGGGCGGCCGTGGCCGAGGCCAAGGTCGAGGTCATGACCCAGACGAGGGGCGTGTAGATATGTCCGACAAGTTAAGGCCGTCTCGCCGTGAGTTGATAACGGCAGGGCTAGTCGTCTTTTTGGTCACGGCACTCGTATGGACTGTCATTGATGGTGCCGGCGCAAATCCGCTCACCATCAGCGGTGTCATCACCCGTCAAAATGCCGTCTGGGCTTCGCTTACGGCAGTTTCAGTGGTCATGCTCATTGGGGCTTGGCTGTTTGGCTGATGGCATTCAAAAACAATTAAGTTTGGAGTAATCGATGGAGCATCTCTCTGTTAAAAAGGCAATCAACCTAGCTCGGAACTTTGGGGCTGCGGGTGTTCTGGCAGCCGCCCTAGTTATGACCTCTGGGTGCAGCCAGGCAGACGATCATCAGACGGCAGTTCGGGTCGCCGATTCTGATAACGCGCAGGAAGACGGGGTTTACGGCAAGATGAAGTATTCAGTCACCGGCGTCGAGGTGCATGATTCCCCGACTGGCGATGGCGGGAAGGTTGCCGTTGTTCGCTGGCACGCCATTAACAACCGATCGGCAGATTCATGCGCTGTTGGTAGCTACATCACGGCTTATCAAAATAAGCAGATGCTATCTCGCGGGTTTGCCGCCGATTTGCAGGAAGATCACTTCTCTTCGCAAGGGCTTGCGCCGGGAGGCGAATGCGACGGTGTGTCGATTTTTGACCTCAACGACATGTCTCCCATCGAAGTGAAAGTCGACGGGGTGGGTGCCGGGTCGAACTCCCTCGACCAGACTTTTGAATTGGAATAGTCCATATGGCGCCTAATTTCTAGAAACCTTCTAGAGCGCTTCTAGAAGGTTTCTAGAAGCGGGCGCAGCATCTTCGACCGGCACGATGTCTCGGTAGATAAGGCGATGCCTGGCGTCACGCCACTCGTCGCCGTGGTAGTGGCCGAAGAACCAGGCGCGGCAGCCGAGTCGCCCGTCGAGCTCGCCAAGGAATCGTTGCAGCCGGTCGTCCAGATACTCGCGTTCGCGCTCCCGGCATAGTTGCTCTGCCAGGTCGGCAGGAGCCTCGTGAGTCACAACGTAGTCGACCTTCCAGCCCACGCGATCGAGCGAGGCGCGGCAGTGCCCCATCTCTTCCACGCTCGGTATCTCCTCGGGCCACCAGCTCCTCCCCTCCTTGCGATACTGCCTGTCGTTGCTCGCGGCGCCGCCCATGGCAAGGACTGTGAGCCCGTCGATATCGAACACCTCTCCGCGCATCAGGTGCAGCACGTGCGGTCGCGCCTCGTGGACGAACCCGCCGTTCCACTCCCGCACCGGCAGCCCAGCCAGGGCGTGGTGATTCTCATGGTTGCCGTCTACGAAACACGTGGTCCACGGCTTCGACTCGAACCAGTCGAGCCAATACCTCTCAGCATTCGAGCCGTCCCAGACAAAGCCGAAGTCGCCGGCCACGATCACCACGTCATCGCGCGTCAGGGTCCGGCCCAGCGGCCAATTTTTGAATGCAAACCGGCTGGACCCGTACTCGGCCCTGCCGTGCACGTCGCCTGTCACATAGACCGTCATCAGTACGCACCCCACGGCAGGAGTTTGTCCCCGAGCCTCACGATCCGGTCGTACAGCACCGTGTGCCGTTCGTCCGGGTTGCCGTCTCGGTGAAAATGGCCGTAATACCAGTGTTTATAGTCCAGGCGGTCCTCGAGCTCGTCGAGGAATCCGGTCAACCGGTCCACATCAGGGCGTTCCCAGCCCGGGTCCGGGTAGAGCGTCGGCGAGAGCATGCGCGTCGAGCAGGTATGGGTGATGACGCAGTCGACCTTCCAGCCGACCTCGTCGAGCTTTGCCCGCGCGGCATCGAATTCGCGCTCGTCCGGGAGCTCCTGAGGCCACCAGCTGGAATACGGAACGCGGTATTCCCTGTCCACGCTCGTGGCACCGCCCATGGTGAAGATTGTCGAGCCGTCGAGCTCGAAGACCTCGCCGCGCGTCAGGCGCCGAATGGGCGAGGTGTCCGACAGGTGCTGCGTCAGCCCGCCATGCCATAACTCCACGGGGCGCTCCGCCCAGTGATCGAAGCGCTCGTGGTTGCCGTCGACGAACAGCACCGTGTAGGGGCGCGACTCCAGCCAAACGATGTCGGCGCATTCCTCAGCGGAAAAGTTCCACGGAAAGCCAAAGTCACCGGCAACGATGAGATAGTCGTCGCTGCCAAGGCTATCCCCAAGCTCCCAGTCGCGGAGCTTTTGCATGTCGAGCCCACCGTGGATGTCGCCCGTCACATAGACCGTCATCGAATCGCCTCTTCCCTCTTGTACGCCGCCAGCTCGCGCTCGACCTGCCTGTCGCCGGTCTCGTTGACCCACCAGGGCCATTTCACCCGGCCGCACGGCTCGTCGACTCCGGCGAACCATTCCCTCAGCTCGTCGAGGCTCACCGGGGAGTGCCCGTTGGCGTCGCAGCCAACGTCGTAGCGCAGGAGCCCCTGCTTGCGGTTGAACTCGTTGTACGCGCCGCCGCTGCTGTGGATGTGCCCGTGGAGGTGCCACGATCCATGGTTCATGCCCTGCCAGTCGGCCATGGGGTAATGGCTCAGGACGATCTTCTGCCCGTTGATCTTGAGCACGCAGATCGGCGGTTCCACGGTGAACGCGCCCGCGACCGCCGGCTGGGTCCAGTCCTTGTCGTGGTTTCCCGGGACGAGGTGGATGCGCCTGCAGGCGATCCGCTTGCGCAGCCCGTAGGCGTCCTGGGCGGTCATCTTGAATGAGAAATCCCCCAGGATGTAGAGCTCGTCGTCCACGGCAACCCTGCCGTTGATGTTGTCGACGATGGCGTCGTTCATCTGCCAAATCGTCTCCCACGGCCGGTCCGTGAACTTCAGGACGTTCTCGTGCCCGAAGTGCGTGTCGCTGGTGAACCAGATCATTCCATTGTCTCCTTGTCGCTAAATACCGTTCTCCTTTGCGCAATTGAGGAGACGTATTTTGAGCGACATGAGGCGTTCGAACCTCATGTTCTGTGCTCCAATCTGCCGGATTGTTCCAGCTAAAACTTTAAAACCTCGTGCGGGCAGAAAACCGTGTCCCGTTTGTGGGGTCATAGTATAGGCACTGTTAGAACTAATAGCCCAAATCCGTTGCCAACTGGCCACTATTGGCAACTATTAGGCCTTTTAGACAGCCGAACTGACTAATAGCCGCTATTTGTTGGGCCGTTTTGCAACCACGAGCGCTGCCGTGGATTCTTGATACGGCGCATCGACAACAGCAATGTCAAGCGGGTAGAATGGTGCCGACGGCAGCCCAAGTTGTAGTGAGCTGGGCAGAGCCGTTGCGTTAGAAAGTTAGGTCATCGTCTTAGCGACGGTGGCCTTTCTTTTTGGGCTTCGAGCCCTGCTTGAGTGCCTTGGAAAGGCCGACAAGGGCCGTGAGGAGCGAGACCGTAGCGGTCAGGAGCTTCACGAGCTCGGTGAAATCGGTCATGGGCATCACCTCCCATCAAATGGAGGGCTCTGCCCGGCACGAGGGCTGCCGACAGCAAGGACGATTCTATCAGAGCGGCTGACTCCCGCCCGATATTGCCATCCCACCGCGCCTGTGCAAAAAAGAGGGCCGCCAAACAGCGACCCTCCAGCGAAAGTGCATGTTATTTAGGACAGTCAAATTCTTTGAAAAACAAATGGATGCTGTAGAATTACAAATAAGAGTCACCCGGAAGGAGCGATCGATGAAAAGCAAACGATTTGTCCTGAATGCACTTCTGGTAGTAGCACTTTTAGCGCTCTTGGCCTTCTCCCAATGGTACGCAAACCAACCAGCATTTGGCTACGTACTGTATGCAGTGACGTCCGGCGACAACGCTTATTGCCCTCTACGCGCAATTGACGTTCTCTATTTCTATGTAGCCGGCCCCTTATCAGTCGCTTTGCTCGTGTTTCTTGTCTTTTACAATATCAAGAAACGTTAACGGAGCTTATTTGGAATCCGAATCGTCCATGGAGCCGTCGATGCCGGTTTTGGTGTCGTCATCCGTATTGGAATCGTCATCCTTGGCGAAGGGGTTCTTGAAAAAGCCTGTCGCGTCGGGCTGAAGACCCGAGAGCTTAATCCAGGGATTCTCGAGCTCGGGCTTGGGCATTGCCTGGGCCTCGGGCGCAGTCTCGTTGCCGATGAGCTCGGACTCGTAGATGAAGGTATCGTCGCCGAGCGCATCGTAGGCGGCGACCGGGTTGCCATCGGCATCGCGGTACGGCGTGCCCTTAAACACGGCGCCGTCATAGGCCACAAGCTGACGGCCGGTCTCATTCTCGAAGTAGTACACGAAGATACCTTTGAGGGCCGCACACAGCGGGATGGCAATAATCATGCCGATGGGACCCATGAGTGCCGAGCCAATAACGAGCGCCGTGAGGCTCATGATGGGATGCACCTGCACCGAGCTCTGCATGACCTTAGGCGAAATCACGTTATCGGTGACGTTTTGCGCGACCATCGTCACGATGAGCGTCCATAACGCCAACATGGGGCTGAACATGAAACCGAGTACCGTGGCGATTGCTGCGCTCACCCAGGGACCGACGACCGGAACCAAATGCATGATGCCGGTAAAGATAGCCATGAGCGCCGCATACGGATGGCCGATGATCATAAAACCGATAAAGGCGAGGAAACCACCGCAGATGGACGTCACGACCATACCGCGCATGTAGCCGCCGACAGAACGAGAAAGGATGGCGACCATAAAGCGGTACGAGGTCTCCTTCTCCTGACCGATGATGGTGCAAATCTCGTGGTGCATCCGAGGGTAGTCGCAGGCCATCCAGTACGCAAGCACCAGACCAAGGAAGATCACGAACAACTGCGAGGCCGTATTGGTGATGAGCGGGAACACACCGCGGCCAAGCTCGGCAGCGATCTGAGACACGTACTTCGATGCCACGGCAACCAGCGACGAAAGATTATCGTCCAAATACTCCTTGAGCGGCGTGTTGTTGAGCGTCTTGGCATGCGAGATCATCTCGTTAAGGTCGCCACCCGCAACACGAAGCTGCTCGGGCAGGCGGCTCAGGACTTCCATGATCTGACCAAAAAGAATCGGCGACAAGATGCAAACGACGCCGACGAGCGCAGCAACGACCACAATAAGCGCGATAAGCGAACCGATGCCGCGATTCACGCCATGGTGCTCGAGCCAGTTAGTGATCGGGGACATCACAAAAGCAATGATGGAACCGACGGAAAGAAACTCAATAACCGGTGCCAAGATGCCCATAAGGTTAAAGATGACAGCAGCAATAACAATGCAGCCGACAACAGCCCAAATGCGCAGCGTCAGAATGCGGGTGTCGCGCAACACGCGATCGGTTTGTTG
>USJB01000051.1 GCA_900554905.1 uncultured Collinsella sp.
CCTCGCTGACGAAGGCCGCCATGCCCAAAAACGCCGTGTTCCCCCAACTTGCCGAGGACGACGACACCACAGAGTAGTCATTGGGTAGTCGTTTAAGAACGTCCCCAATGGCTATGTCACGGATGCGTCAGCGTTTGGTATGCCTGCAATGTGCAGCGCATAAATTCGATGCCGCAGGGCGATGCTGATGCTATAGTTACTGCGGTTAATGAGGGTCAAGAGAAAGGTTACAGGTGAAATCCAAACCTCGACCATACAGTCGATGACCCCATGCAGGTGCTTTTTGCGCATGCACGGGGTGTAAGCGTCGAGCGGCGTGCCGCCCGCGCATGCGTATACATATCCAGAAGCCCCCGGACGCCGCACGCGCGGCCGCGTTCGGAGGAATAATGATGGGGAGCACCATTGAATTATCTGAGTGAGATGCTCAAATTGCCGGTCTTGGACGTCGACGGCGAAAAGCTCGGCGTGGTCAACGATTTTGGTATTGCTACCGGCGAAGTTTTTCCGCACGTGACGTCGCTCGCGTTCCGCGGACCCGGCAAGACGCCGTTTATGATCAGCTGGCGCAAATGGGTCGACCGTATCGACGAGACGGGTGTACACCTTAAGACGTCGGCCACCGAAATCCGTTTTTCGTACCTGCAGCCGACCGAACTCTTGCTTGCCCGCGACGTGCTCAACAAGCAGATTGTCGACACGCAGGGCATGAAGGTCGTGCGCGTAAACGACATCAAGTTTTCCATGTCGGGCGAAAACCAGCTGCGCCTGCTGGGCGCCGAGGTCGGTGCCCGCGGTCTGCTACGCGCCATCAGCCCCGCGCTCGAGCATATCGTCGAAGGCTTTATGAAGCACCTGGGCAAGCCGCTCAGTGAGGACATCATCGCTTGGTCCTACATGGACCTGCTCGATCGCTCGACTAAGAACATCCAGCTCTCGGTGTCGCACAAGACGCTTGGCGAGCTGCACCCTGCCGACATTGCCGACATCATCGAGCAGCTCGACCCGCGCCTGCGTGCGCAGGTGTTTGCACAGCTCGATACTGCCCAGGCCGCCGAGGCCATCTCGGAGTTCGATGACGACGAGCTTATGACCGAGATGCTCGAGGGCCTGTCCGATACGGACGCATCGTCGATGCTGGCCATGATGGACCCGGACGACGCCGCCGACCTGATCGACGAGCTCGATTACGAGAAGGCCGAGAAGCTCCTGCGCCTGATGGGCGTCAAGGAGGAGAAGGCGATTCGTAACCTGCTGGGCTATGAGGACAACACCGCCGGCCGCATCATGACCTCGGAGTTTGTCTCGCTGCCCGCCACGGCGACGGTCGGCGATGCCATCGAGGCGATTCGCAAACTCGATGAGGACTTCGAGAGTGTCTATTACGTCTATACCGAGGATCCGAGCGGCATGCTCACCGGCGTGCTCTCGCTGCGCACGTTGATCGTGGCCGACCGCGATGCCACGCTGGGCCAGCTGGCCTATCGCGACCTGGTCTACGTGTCGCCCGACGAGGACCAGGAAGACGTGACGGACGAGATGACCAAGTACGACCTGGTTGCCATCCCTGTCTGCGACGAGAACCGTCATATCCTGGGCATCGTGACCTTCGACGACGCCATGGACGTTATCGCCGAGGAGCATCAGGAGGACCTGCAGATCGCCGGTGTCGGCTCGGGCGATAGCGCGTCGGACGACTCGACGAACGTGCTCAGCTGGTTCGTGCATCGCCAGTACTGGGTTGTTGTATGGGGCATCGCGTCGTGCATCATGGCGACCGTGCTGGGGACGGCGCTCGGCTCCGCGCATCTGGTGGTGTTCCCCATGTGCGCCATGCCGCTCGTGCTGCTGGCGGCCTCGCGCATGGTGTCGTTCGTCAAGAACTACTTCCTCGAGTACGACGGCCACGACGACGAGCCCAAGCCGTATCTGGGGTTCTTCTTCCAGAGCACGGGCATGGGCCTGATTCTGTCACTCGTGACCTACCTGTGCGCCCAGCTGGTGCGCACCGCTGCGTTCCCCGATGCGCCCATGTTTGAGGAGCAACTCTTTACCGGGTGCTTTAATATCGCTGCCATCATTTGCCTAGTTGGCAACATGAGCGCCGTGATTTACCTGATGGTGCTGTTCTGGCGTGACGAGCATGACCTCAACACGTCGGGCACCGCCATGAACGTTATTGCCGTCATGATCTCGTGCGTAGCGTACTGCGCCGCTGCGGTGTTGCTCACCATGTCGGTCATGGGTTAGGTGGTCGCGTGCAAAATACCAAGCAAAAGTCGGGCACCAAGCAAAAGTTGACCATCGCGGCCATCTTTGGCGCTATGGGTCCCGGTCTGCTGGCGGCGCTTTCGGGCAATGACGCCGGCGGCATTGCAACGTATTCCAGCGCGGGCGCCAGCTATGGCTACAAGATGCTCTGGATGCTTCCCGTCATGACTGTGCTGCTCATCGTGACGCAGGAGACCGCGGCACGCTGCGGCTGCGTCACGGGCAAGGGCCTGGCATCGCTCATTCGCGAGCGCTTTGGCGTGCGCAAGAGTGTACTTGCTATGGCGGCGCTGTTGATCGCCAACACGGCGGTGACCATTTCGGAGTTTGCGGGCATCGCCAGCGGCCTTGCTCTCTTTGGCGTGCCGGCGAGCATCTCGGTGCCGTTGGTGGCGCTGCTGGTGTGGATGCTTACCATGTCGGGTAGTTTCCAGCGCATCGAGAAGATTCTGCTGCTGGTGAGCTGCGTGTTCGTGACCTATATTGTCGCCGCGTTTATGGCTGGCCCCAACTGGGGTGAGGTCGCGGTCGACCTGGTCGTGCCTAACATTCAAAATGACCCCAGCTACGTGTCGCTCGTGGTCGCAACGATCGGTACCACCATCGCGCCGTGGATGATTTTCTTGGCGCAGAACAACGTGGTCGATAAGAACGCGGGCGAGGACGATATCGTGCTGCAGCGCATCGATACCGTGAGCGGCTCGCTTGCTGCCGATGTCATTGCCGGCTTTATTATCATCACGACCGGTACGGTGTTGTTCCCGGCGGGTATTCAGATTAGCGATGCCGCCGATGCCGCCCGCGCGCTGGAGCCTATTGCGGGTCAGTGGTCCACGGTACTGTTTGCCTCGGGCCTGGTCGCGGCGAGCTTCTTGGCCGCCTGCGTGCTGCCGGGCGTTACGTCGAGCGCTATCTGCGAGGCATTTGGCTGGGAGCGCGGTGCCGACCGCAGCTGGGACGAGGCCCCGGTTTATCGCGGCATCATTACGGCCATCATCGGTATCTCTGCCGTGCTGGTGCTTATGCCCGGCGTCGATCTGTTCCAGATTATGATGACCTCGCAGGTCATCAATGGCGTGCTACTGCCCGTGGTTCTGGTGTTCCAGGTGGTTATCGCCGCCGACCGTCACATCATGGGTGCCAACCGCAATGGCCGCGTGTGGAACGTGCTCACTTGGGCGACTATCGCCGTGATTACGGTGCTGACAGTCGTCATGTTTGTGCTGCAAGCGATGGGCTACAGCGCTTAACGCCCACTTTTGCTTCCGAACAGGCCGCAGCGATGGGCTGCGGCCTGTTTTTTGTCTGCTATAGGGTGTTAGTTATATAGCAATGGACAAAAAATGCCAAATATGAGTACTGTTGCTAAGTGAATAGCATTTACATCCTAAAAGATAATGAACATAGCCTTTAATATGTTCATTAAAATTGACTCCAATACGCCTTAAACCAGTCAGGTTGGCTGCTTTAGGGGGTTGTAGGGGTCGCTCGGACGTCATTTTGGGTGGTTTTGCCTGCTACTAAAATGGTAACAGTACTCATATTTGCCCTTTTTTGCCCACAGACCTTTGAGGGTGCGGCGAAAAGGGCTTGTTTTGATTGTTTGGGGCAGGCACGAGGCGCGGAAACGATGTCTGGAGCGACGGAGCGGCCTGGAATTCATCCGTAGAGGTCTTCATTGGCTGCGCCAGGAGTGTCCCTAACTGCCGGAGGGGGTGTCTGCCGTGGCAGACACCCCCTCCGGATGTGGGAAGTTTGCGCTGCAGGTTACTTGTCGGTGCCCAGCTTGTGCGGCTTGAAGGCAAGCGCATTGACGAGTGCGTCGGTGGCAGACTTGACGGCTGCCGGCTGCGGATCGTTGACGTGATCCTCGGGATGCACGGGCAGGTCCTTCTTGACGGCATCGTGGATCAAGTTGAGGTACTCAGTCACGCCAGTGGTCGATAGATGCGTGCCATCGCCATCGAACAGGTCGTTGCGGTTGGCACTGTATCCGTACCAGTCGATAACGCGCACGTTCTTGTAGCGCGTAGCGGCGTTAGCGATGGCCTGGTTGGTAGAGCCAACCCACGGCTGCGGGCTGCGCGTGTTCACAAACACCACAATACGCTTATCTCCTGCATCGGCCATGATGGCGTCGATTTGGTCGTCGGTTACCAAGCCGTTGGTGCCCAGCGCAAAGACCACGATCTTGCCGGCAAGGTTCTGTTGAAGATAGCCCTCAAATGTCGCACGGCCCGCATCGAACTGGCGGCCCTTTTCGGCATCGATATGGCTGTGCGGGAACACGCCGTCAAAGGAATCAACGGCGCGCAGCGACACGGAGTCACCGATCATCAACAGGTCGTAGGAGCCGTCGGGGAAGCCGTCGTTGTCCTTGTCGGTGTCGTCGGCCGCCTGCTGGTCGGTGGGTGCGGCGTTCTTGGCTTCCTTGTTCAGAACTTCGGCACCCTCGCCGCTCAGCGCAGACGTCTCGGGCACAAAGATCAGGCCGCCCAGTGCAACGACCAACACGACAGCGCAGGCTGCGCAGGCAGGGACGTGCGTGCGCACCCAGTTGGCGGGCGTGGTGGTGCCATCGCGGAACTCGGATACGGTGCGGCCGAAGGCGCCCTTCCTAAACGGCGTCTCGATAAAGCGATATGAGCATTCGGCCACGGCGACCACCAACAGCACCTGCAAAATGTACTGCCACCACGGTGTATCGTTGATGTTGGCGACCGGGTTCATGAGCAACAGCAGCGGATAGTGCCACAGGTAGATGCTGTACGAGCGCTTGCCAACCCACACGAGCGGCTCGGCGGACAGCGCGCGGGCAACCATTCCCTGGGGTTGCACGCAGGCCGCGATGACCATGAGTGTGAGGATCGAGCACAGCAGCGTGCCTCCGCGATACTGGAAGGCTGTGTAGCCGTTGGTGAGCGCGACCATGGCGGCAAGGCCAACCAGACCCACGACGCCCAACACATCGATGGATGCGGGCGAGGACCAAAAGCGCACGAGGGCGCTCGGCTGTGCCGGGCCGGTCTCGGCTGATTCGTCGGCCTTCTCGCCAGGCTTGCCCTCGGCGTTCTTGCCGTGCTTGGCGGCGCCGGCCAGGCGATTGAGCCCCAAACGACGAGCGAGACGCACCGGCGCCAGGTCGCGATCGGGGATAAAGGCCATCCAGGCACCCAGCAGCAGCGAGAACACGCGGGTGTCGGTGCCGTAGTACACGCGGCTGGGGTCGGCGGCAGGGTTATAGAGCACCATCATGGCGATGGCGGAGACAGCAGCCAAGCCCAGAACCACGCGGCGCGTGTTGGGCTTGCTCACATGCATGGATACCATGGCAAACAGCAGCGGCGGCCAAATCAGGTAGAATTGTTCCTCGATGGCAAGCGACCAAAAGTGCGTGAGCGGCGAGGGGTCGCCCAGAGCATTGAAGTACGAGACGTTTTGGGCAATCTGCCACCAGTTGTTGAAGAACAGCAGCGACGGCAGGATATCGGGGCGCATCTTGGTGAGCATCACGTGGTTGAAGACGGTGCACAGCGCACAGGTCACCACCACGACGGTCACCACGGCGGGGACCAGGCGACGGATGCGGCGGATCCAGAAGCTCTTGAGGTCGATGCGGCCGGTCTTAGCGACTTCGTTGAGTAGCAGGCGTGTGATCAGATAGCCCGAAAGCACAAAGAAGATCGTGACGCCGAGCAGACCGCCCTGCGCCCACGTGAGGTTGAGGTGATAGAGCACCACCGCGACGACGGCAAGCGTGCGCAGGCCGTCAAGGGCAGGGATGTAGCGGGACTTGGGGCGAGCAGGCGTCTGCTCCGCGGCGGGAGTGTTGGCGCGGCCCGCGTTGTTGGCAGAAGCGCGATGGGGGCTCGTGGTGCGTCGCGGCTCGTTGGCACGGCGTTCGCTCTTCACGCGTTCGTGCGGCGCCGGCTCGTTGCCCGTGCGGCGTCGACCGCGCGAGCCCGATTGCGAGAATTGTTCCATAAAACATCATCCAATGACGAGAATAATCAGCACGTATTCATTGTAGCTGCCTGCTCCTGTGAATGCTTGCTGCTGGCGCAACCTCAAGGGCGCGTTCACATCAAAGTGAACTAAAGTTATAGAGGTGCGAAGGCGCGCAATCGACGGTCGACGGTGGGTGCAAAGCCCGCAGATGAGGAGGTTTCCATGGCAGATCGTGGCATCGTTGCGGTGTTCGGCAGCATGAACATGGACCTTTCGGTGGCGTGCGAGCGCATACCGCGTGCGGGCGAGACCGTCGGCGGCAGCGGGTTTATCACCAACGCCGGCGGCAAGGGCGCCAATCAGGCCGTAGCTGCCGCGCGTATGGGCGCGTGCACGCACATGATCGGCGCGGTCGGTCGCGACGCGTTTGGCGCGTCGCTCGTGGTGGGGCTCCAAGACGCCGGCGTGGACTGTGACTTTGTAGTGCATCGCGATGACGTGGAGACGGGAACGGCGACCATCATTCGCTGCGAGGGCGACAACCGCATCGTACTGTCACCGGGCGCCAACCATGCGCTTGCGGGCGCGGACGTTGCCTGCGCGCTGAGGCGTCTGGTGGCTCATGAGCTCGACGGCGACGCCAGCGAGATTGCCCCGGCTGCCGGAAGCGTCTTTATCGCCCAGGGCGAATGTGACCTTGCAGCGACGGCCGAGGCGCTTGTTTGCGCTCACGAGCTGGGGTTCTATACGATCTTTAATCCAGCGCCTGCCTGTGAGTTGCCTGCGGAGGCCTGGCCTGCGGTCGACTTGGTCTGCCCCAACGAGACCGAGTGCCAGGTTCTGACGGGTATCCTGCCCACGGATGACGCGAGTTGCGTCACCGCGCTCAATGCGCTGCTCGACAAGGGTGCCGGAGCTGCGGTCATCACGTTGGGCGGTGCCGGCTCGGTTACGCTCGGCGATGGCGGTGAGCTGCTGCGCATGCCGGCACTTTCGAGTACGGTAGTCGATACCACGGCCGCCGGCGATACGTTTATCGGCGCGTTGGCGGCGGCTCGCCTAGAGGGCTTGCCGCTCTTTGAGTGCATGGCCGCGGGTGCTCGCGCCTCGGCAGTGACGGTGTCGCGCCTGGGCGCTCAGCAATCGATTCCCACGCGCGCCGAAGTTGAACATTGGTTTGGTTAAACGATAAAGACGGAGAAGCGGAGTAGAACAATGGCAATCAAGAAGCTGATCCTTGATCTGGATATGGGTGTTGACGATGCGATGGCGCTGGCCTATGCCATCGCGAGCCCCGAGGTGGAGCTCGTGGGCATCACCACGTGCTTTGGTAACGTGCGCGTCGAGCAATCGGCGCACAACTGCCTGGCGGTGCTCGATCTGCTGGGTCGCCCCGAGGTTCCGGTGTACCTGGGTGCCGACCGTCCTCTGCAGGCGACTGAGCCCTATACGCCGCCGGCGTCCACCGCGCTCATTCACGGCAAGAACGGCATCGGCGGCGCGAGCGTGCCCGCGTCGCCCTACGAGCCGGTGGGGGCGACCTCGGCCGACGGCAACGCTGCGGTCGATTATCTGATCGATGCCGCGCGCACCTATGGCCCCGATCTGGTCTACGTAGCGACTGGCCCGCTCTCCAACCTGGCGCTCGCCCTGGAGCGCGATACGGCGGCGATGATGTCCATCGGCCGCGTGGTCGTGATGGGCGGCGCCCTTACCGTGCCCGGCAACGTGAGCGCGGGCGCCGAGGCCAATATGGCGAGCGACCCCGAGGCAGCCGACGCGGTGCTGCGCTCGGGCCGTAAGCTCACCATGGTGGGTCTGGACGTGACGCATCGCGTGGTGCTCACACGCCGCGACATTGCCGGCTGGACGGGCTCGGGCACCATGGCGG
>USJB01000052.1 GCA_900554905.1 uncultured Collinsella sp.
TCGAATGGGGTTGATATGGCTGGGCGCAGGATGTCGCCACCGGCCGCGTTACTCAAATCGCAGTGCCGCGGCTTGTGCCGCCTGCATCACGCGCTGGAGCGGCACATTGTGCTCACGGGCAAGGCGAGCGCAGTCCTCGTACTCGGGCGCTGCACGCTCGCTGCCATCGGGCAGGGTTGCCACCTTTACGGCCACCTCGCCCCAAGGCGTCGCCACCTGCTCAAAACGACGCGGCAGACAGACGCGCTCCATAACCTGGCGGCGGATGCCGTTGGTCGTGGTTTCCAAAAAGATAATCGTCTGTAGGCGTTCGATATCCTCGTGCGAGCAGATTACCTGCAACTGCCATCCGGGGCGACCTTTTTTGCAGTAGAGAGGCAGCCAGTGCACCTCGCGGGCGCCCGCCTCGCGCAGGCGGTCGGCGGCATAGGCGAGTACCTCGGGCGACGCATCGTCGATGTCGCACTCCAGCTTGACGATGGTTTCGGGCGCATCGGTCTCGCGGGACAGCGGAGATGTACTTCCACGTTGCATACGGTCCGGATCCTTTCCGCACGGGCTCGTTTTATTCATCCAAACGCTAGCACATCGGACGTGGCACAGGCGTGACTTTCGTCCGTCGCCGCCCTCGCTCCTATCCAAACATGTACATCAGCCTCCAAACATGTCATTTTTTGTCGGTTTTGGAGGCTGACGTACATGTTTGGATTGAGCTCACAGCATGAGTGAGTTAATTTACTCACATCCGGTATATTCCCCCACTTCAACGGACATAAGAGTTGGATACCGGCTCAGAGCGAGAGGCCCTCAATGGATACTCCTGTTCTCATTTCGCATAAAACCGCATGGCTTGTCCATCATGCACCCCAGAATTTGGTTCAGTCTCTTGCGCGGCACGACTACCAGATAGGCGCACAAGGCATCTCCACCCAGCAACGCGTTGCGCGCATACGACAGGCCCTTACCGACTGCGGCATTCCGTCCGATATGCTTAAGACTATCGATATCGCGGTTGTATTCGAATTTGAGCGAATTCGTACCAAAGGCGTCGTTTGCCACATTCTTGGACAAAATCTTCCCTACGAGCATATTAACGAGTTGACGCCCGGAATCTTCATCACCGACGAAGCCTTCACCTTCGTGCTCGCTGCCGAGTGGATGGATAGGATCGAATATCTCGAATATGGCTATGAAGTTTGCGGCGATTATCGCATGAGGCTCAATCCCGCCGACCATTATACCGAGCAACCAGCCACCACCTCCAAGGATGAAATAACCGAACTGCTCGATCGGCACCCCGGCAAACCCGGTGCCACACGTGCACGGCTTGCGCTCAGGCACATCTACGATCACTCGGCCTCGCCTATGGAGACCGCTTCGGCAATCGCCCTCTCGCTCCCAACAAGCGAAGGCGGCGTTGGCATCCGAGGTATCGAACTCAACAAACCGCTCGAGATCCCTCAACGTCTCTGGCATTGCGCCAAAGCTCGAACACTCAAAATCGATGCGCTCGTGACCTATAAGCGCAGGGCGCTCGGTATCGAATATAAGGGCGGCTTTCACGATGAGTTCGAGCGCAAGGGGGCAGATGCGGAGCGAGAGGCCGTTCTCTCCCAAATGGGATATCGAATCGTTACGCTCACTTCGGCTCAGTTCGGTAGCCAGCTCGCCTTTCACCGCGCCATGAACAACATTCGCGAAGCACTCGGCATGCCTCGCTGTGCCGACACCGGGTACCAGAGAAAACAAAACGAACTACGCAAGGCACTTATCCGCAACTGGAAGGGCATGCGAGACGAAGAGGCACCTTCCGAATAGTGCCACTCCCGTGAACTCAATCCAAACGTGTACGTCAGCCTTCAAAGATGTCGAAAGATGTCGGTTTTGGAGGGTGACGTACATGTTTGGGGAAGCGTGGGATCGAGTCGTATTTCGATAACAAAAAAGCCCCCAATATTGGGAGCTTTCTCAACCAAAATGGCGGAGGAGGAGGGATTCGAACCCTCGTGACCTTATACAGGCCAAACGGTTTTCGAGACCGCCGCATTCAACCACTCTGCCACCCCTCCGCGTGGGGTAAAAACAAAGCAGGCTCTAAGGCCTGCTTTGGAATTAACTGGCGGAGAGTCAGGGATTTGAACCCTGGAGACGCTTTTGACGCCTACACGATTTCCAATCGTGCTCCTTCGGCCACTCGGACAACTCTCCGTTAAATGCGAAAGTCAGTATACACGAGGAATCGAAAAGTGCAAACAGAAAACTTGGCATTTTTTAAACCGCTCGCTCCGCGGCCGTATCCGGCATGCGCAAGATAAGTACTAAAAAAGCATCCTGACCAGCCAGATCCCTCTCGATAACCTGTTCAAAATAGGTATTCATGAATGACGTGGCGGCGAATTTTAAAATTTTGAAGCAATCGATCGAACCGGTGGCATGCATTTTGCGACCACAACCCTGCAATCGACAACCTGCGGTTTGGCTCAGGTTGTCCTCGCCGCGGCGTATCTTACTATCGAATCCGTCAAGCTCTTGGTCAGCATTTGGTTGGAAGACGCATGAAGTACCGTGTAAGTATGGACATATGTGGAGGTCATGAGGTTGTAGCTGCATATTCTTGCGGCCTGGGAGGTTGAAAGATATTATTACCAAGTCTTTTCCTGCTTCAGGCGCACCTTCACGACCTGAAGCCACATTTGCCCAGAGGAGGTGACAATATGAAGGCTTATGAACTGCTGTTCTTTGTTGACCCGTCGCTCGACCCCGAGACTCGTCTCGCTGTTATGAAGCGTATCGATACCACGATCGCTGAGGGCGCTGGCAAGGTCGACTCCGTTGACGAGTGGGGCAAGCGCAAGCTCGCCTACGAGATCAACGACCTCACCGATGGTGACTACACCCTCATCAACTTCCACGCAGATCCTACCCAGATCGCCGAGCTTGATCGCGTCCTGCGCATCACCGACGCTGTGGTCCGCCACATGATCGTCCGTCGCGACGACCAGGAGTAAGACTGTCGTTTTGGACTGGGCTTGTGCCCCAAGAGGAAGTAGTGAGTTATGAGCATCAATCGAGTGAACATCACCGGTAACCTCACCCGCGATCCCGAGCTGCGCGCCACCGCCGGCGGAACCCAGGTTCTGTCCTTTGGCGTCGCCGTGAACGATCGTCGCCGCAATGCGCAGACTGGCGAGTGGGAGGACTATCCCAACTTTGTCGACTGCACTATGTTTGGCACCCGCGCCGAGGCCGTGAGCCGTTTCCTGGCAAAGGGAAACAAGGTCGCGATCGAGGGCAAGCTGCGCTACAGCTCTTGGGAGCGCGACGGCCAGCGCCGGAGCAAGCTTGAGGTCATCGTCGATGAAATCGAGTTTATGAGCTCCCGTGGTGGCCAGGGTGGCTACGATCAGGGCGGTTACGCCCCCGCAGCTCCCACGCCCGCAGCACGTCCTGCCGCACCGGTGGCTATGCCGCCCGCGGTCGACGTCTACGATGAGGACATCCCGTTCTAAGGGTTGTTCGCCTATTTTTGAGTGAGAGGCGGCTTCGGCTCGCCGAAGTTGCCAAATGAAAGGTATTTTGACATGGCTAATGATTATTCTGCACGTCAGCCGCGTCGTAAGTACTGCCAGTTCTGCAAGGAGAACACTGAGTTCATCGACTATAAGGACACTCAGCTTCTCCGTAAGTACATGACCGACCGTGGCAAGATCAAGCCCCGTCGCGTCACTGGCGCTTGCACGCAGCATCAGCATGACATCGCCAACGCCATCAAGCGCGCCCGCGAGATGGCTCTCCTGCCGTACACCGTCCCCGTGGTTTCCTCTCGTGGCAACCGCGACCGCGGCTAAGAAGGGAGACGCATCATGAAGGTTATTCTTCTCGATGAGATCAAGGGCAAGGGCGGCGAGGGTGACGTCGTAGAGGTCGCTCAGGGTTACGCTGAGAACTTCCTGTTCCCCAAGAAGCTCGCTGTTGCCGCCACCAAGGGCAACCTCAAGCAGCTTGACGAGCGTCGCAACAACATCGCCAAGCGCGAGGCCGTCCGTCTGGCAACCGCCAACGAGACCAAGGCTGCCTTCGAGGGCAAGACGGTCACCGTTGACGTCAAGGTTGGCGACGAGGGCATCCTCTTTGGCTCCGTTACCGCCGCTATGATCGCTGACGCCATCAAGGCTCAGCTCGGTATGGACATCGACCGCAAGCGCGTCGAGCTCGGTAAGCCCATCAAGGTTGCCGGTGCCCACACCGTCGCTATCTCGCTGTACCGCGAGATCAAGGCCGAGGTTGTCGTTCTCGTCGGCGTTACCGCCGAGGAGCTCGCTGCCGAGACTGAGGCCGAGGAGGCCGCTGAGGCCGAGACCGCCGAGGTCGAGACCGAGGCTGCTGCCGAGTAGCATTTGCTGCAACGCAACAATCTTGTTCTAAGAAGGGCGCTCTGGGAGACCAGGGCGCCCTTTTGTTTTCTACGCTCAGCGAGCGTCATGGCAGGCGTTGCGTCGAAGTCCTATACACGGGACCGTTCATCCGTTTCGTTCGGTGATGATTGCCGGGGCGCGGCCCGTTTTGGGACTGTGGCTGATACTATGGATGCTCGCAAGCGATATGAATGAGGATGCTCATGGCATATGACGATAGGGAGACGGGGCTGACGGTCGAGGACCGTGGCTCCAAGTTGGGTCTCCCCCAAAACCAAGATGCAGAGGCCAACGTACTGGCCGCTATGCTGCTATCGCCCGAGGTGGTCGAAGAGGCTCAGGTCGAGCTGCAGCCCGATGACTTCTATCGGCCCATTCATAAGACCATCTATACCGCGATGGTCGATATGTACAACAGTCGCATCCCCATCGACTCCATCTCGCTGATCGATTACCTGCGAAGCATCAACAAGCTCGATGCCGTGGGTGGCGAGGCGTACATTTTGGAGCTGATGGGTCAGACCCTGTCGCTCGTCAACTGGCAGCACCATGCCGCCATCGTTCGTCGCGACTCGATGTTGCGCGAGCTGATTGGCGCCACCAACGAGATCAACGCGCTGGCCTACAACGCCCCCACCGATACTAAGGAGGTCGTGGAGCTGGCTGAGAGCAAGCTGCTCAAGGTCACGGCGCGTGAGGTCAAGTCGAGCTACAAGACGCTGACCGAGTTTATGGTCGAGGCCTATAACGAGGCCGAGGAAGTGTGCCAGGCCGGTGGCCAGGCTGCGGGCGTGCCCACGGGCTTCCCGTCGCTCGATCGTATGCTCATGGGCTTCCGCGAGGGCCAGCTCATCATTATCGGCGCCCGCCCCGCCGTGGGTAAGACGTCGTTCGCCCTGAACTTGGCGCTCAATGCCGCCGCCGCTGGCTATACCGTCGGCTTCTTCTCGCTGGAGATGTCGGGCAAGGAAATTGCCCAGCGTCTGATTTGCGCTTATGCCATGATCTCGATCAGCGATTTCCGTACGGGCCGCATTAGCCCCGAGCAGTGGGCCAATATCAATGAGGCCACGCAGACGCTGTCCAAGCTCGATATTCTGATTGACGATACGCCCGGCACCACGGTGACCGAGATTCGCGCCAAGAGCCGCCGTATGCTCCATAACAAGGAGAAGGCAATCATCATTCTGGACTACCTGCAGCTGGTGAGTCCTCCGCCGGGACGTCGCTCCGAGAGCCGTACCGTCGAGGTCTCCGAGATGTCGCGTGGCCTGAAGATTATGGCCAAGGAGCTCAAGATCCCGCTGATCGCGCTGTCGCAGTTGTCGCGTCAGGTTGAATCCCGTACCGGCAAGCGCCCGCAGCTGTCCGACCTGCGTGAATCGGGCTCCATCGAGCAGGACGCCGACATCGTTATGTTCTTGGACCGCTCCGCTGATGAGGCCGAGGCCTCGCGTGACGATCGACCCGACGAGGGCGTTACGCGTATCGTCGTGGCCAAGAACCGTTCGGGCCCGATCGGCGACGTCGATCTGATGTTCCTGCCGGCATCCACCAAGTTCTATGAGCTTGATGGGGCGCATACCGAGGAGTAGGACAGGCGCCCGTTGCACGGGTATACTGGGAATGTTTTGTGCTTCTGCGTGCCGGCGTGGCGCGTAGACAGTCCATGAATGTAAGGAGTAAACATGCCGTCAACCGTTTTGGTCGGTGCCCAGTGGGGCGATGAGGGCAAGGGTAAGATCTGCGACCTAGTCGCCGGCGACTTTGATGCCGTCGTGCGCTACTCGGGCGGCAACAACGCCGGCCACACCATCGTCGTCAACGGCAAGAAGTACGGCCTGCACCAGGTGCCCTCCGGCATTATGTATTCCGACCACGTGTCGGTGATCGGTAACGGCTGCGTCGTCAACCCCAAGGTTGTCCTTGAGGAGATCGACATGTTCGAGGCCGACGGCATCACCACCAAGAATCTCAAGATTAGCGGCAACGCGCATGTCATCATGCCGTACCACATCGATCTGGATGGCGCCTTTGAGCAGAAGCTCGGCAAGAAGAACATCGGTACCACCAAGCGTGGCATCGGTCCGTGCTATCAGGACAAGATGGCCCGCATTGGCCTGCGCATGCAGGACATGCTGGACGAGGCGCTGTTCCGCGACAAGCTGGAGACCGCTCTTGCCCGCGTGAACCCCGAGCTGGAGCTCATCTACAACCTGCCCACCTACACCGTGGACCAGATTTGTGACGAGTACCTGCCCATGGCCGAGCGCCTGCGCCCCTACATCACCGAGACGAGCCTGCTGCTCAACAACATGATCGACGAGGGCAAGGACCTGCTGTTTGAGGGCGCCCAGGCGACGCTGCTCGACATCGACCACGGCACCTATCCGTACGTGACGTCTTCCAACTGCACCGCCGGCGGCGCCATTACCGGTTCCGGTGTCGGCATGAAGAACGTCGACCGCGTGCTGGGCGTCATGAAGGCCTATATCACCCGCGTCGGTTCGGGCCCCATGCCCACCGAGCTTTCCTATGAGTCCGAGGCCGGCCATACGCTGACCGAGGAAGGCTATGAGTACGGCGTGACCACCGGCCGTCGCCGTCGCTGCGGTTGGTTCGATGGCCCCATCGCCAACTACGCCTCGCGTGTTAACGGCCTCACCGATATCGCCATGACCAAGCTCGACGTGCTTTCGGCCTTCGACACCATTAAGGTGTGCGTTGCCTACGACGTCGACGGCGAGCGTTACACGAGCGTGCCCGAGCATCAGGTTCGTTTTGAGCACGCCAAGCCCATCTACGAGGAGCTCCCGGGCTGGAAGTGCGACATCACCGGTTGCCGCAGCTTTGAGGAGCTGCCGCAGGAGGCTCAGGACTACGTGGCGTTTATCGAGGATCTGGCACACACCCGCGTGACGTTTATTGGCGTCGGCGCTGGTCGCGAGCAGATCATCAACCGATTCTGGAAGTAATCGGCACTATTCGGTTATTGCGATATACCCCTTTGCAGCCCGGACGGGCGGCCGAGGGGTATATTTGCTTGCAAAGGGCTCGCGCGGAGCGGGCCGTTCATCCATAGAGGAGGCACCCTTGAAGGCGGACACTCAAACCATCGACATCCTGTTGTTGGGCAGCGGCGGCCGCGAGCATGCTCTGGCAGCCAAGCTCGCAGCATCACCGCGCGCCGGCAAGCTCTACATCGCGCCGGGTAACGGCGGCACCGCGAGCTGCGGCGAGAACGTGGTTCTCGACGATTGCGATCCTGCGGCCGTGGCGGCGTTTGCCCAGAGCCATGGATGCGGACTCGTGGTGATTGGCCCCGAGGCTCCGCTCGTGGCGGGCGTGGCCGACGCCGTGCGCGCGGCGGGTATTCCCTGCTTTGGCCCGGGTGCCGAGGGTGCCCAGATGGAGGGCTCCAAGCTGTTCTCCAAGCAGCTCATGGAGCGCGCGAACATCCCGACGGCCGCCTATGGCTCGTTTACTGACGAGGCCTCGGCTCTTGCTTATGTGCGCGAGCAGGGCGCTCCGCTGGTCGTGAAG